>MHBB01000081.1:7876-54433 GCA_001803185.1 Legionellales bacterium RIFCSPHIGHO2_12_FULL_35_11 | reverse complement strand
TCTAGCAAGCCCTACGCCTAAAACAGCGCCAACTAAAGTTTGAGTTGCTGAAACCGGGATTCCTAAACTTGTTGCAACCACAACTGTGGTAGCAGCAGCGAGCGTTGCAGCAAAAGCTCTACTAGGAGTTAAAGTTGTAATTGAGCTACCTACAGTTTCAATTACCTTTCTTCCATAAAGTAAAAATCCTGAGATGACTCCAAATAATGCTAATAAAATTATCCAAGAAGGGTATAATGAAACATTAAAATGCTGGTGAGAGTCTAGAACTAAAGTATAGATAATGGTTAAAGGCCCAACGGTTAATGCTACATCATTAGAACCGTGTGCGAAGACCATGGCACAGGCAGTCATAGCCATAAGAATCGCAAAATAACGTTCTATTTGCCGAAAGTTATCGCGTCGTTTCATAATTTGTTTTTCAGGTATCCGTCTAATTGTAATTGTGCCAATTATCACGATAATTATGCTAGTCGATAGCATGGTAAGTATGCTATGTAGATTACTTAAGTGAATGTTGAAATGTTTTAACCCTTTAAATAGAATAAAAAATGATAAGATACACCCTATTAAAAAAAGATAAAGTGGCATATATAATTTAGCTTTTGCAAGTGGATTTGCCTTTGCAAAAATAGTTTGTTGAATTGATATAAATAAAGCATAACTTGAAACGCCAGCTATTAGTGGGGAGGTTATCCAGCCAATTGCAATGTGAGATACTTGATTCCAGTGGATATAATTGTTGCCAAGTACAACACTGCCAAATCCTACCATTGAGCCAACTAAAGCGTTAGTAATAGACACAGGTACGCCTAAGTAGCTAGCAAGATTCATCCAAATAGTGCAGGCTAATAGAACACCCAGCATGCCCTCAATTAGAATAAGAGGGCTATCAGAAAGCTGACTGATATTTATAATTCTATCACGGATTGTTTCGGTAACCCCGGTACCACCAAAAAATGCCCCAGCTATTTCAAAAATGATTGCTATAACTATAGCTTGCCGGATGGTGATCGCTTGTGATCCCATAGTTGTGCTCATAACGTTGGCAAGATCATTAGCTCCAACTCCCCAAGTCATCATAAAGCATAAAATAACAGCGGGAATAATATAGATTAAAGTATGTTCCATTAATTTTTTTACCTGGCAATAAGAATTTGTAGACGAGAACCAACGGTTTGCGCATGATCAGCTAAATCGCCAATCCATTGCATTAATTTGTAGAGAAATATTATTTCAATTGCAGTAAATTTATTCTCAATTAGAAATATTCTATGCCGAATATCAGCAAGTTTTTCATCACAATCGTGCTCTATTTTATCTAGTGTTACAATCATTTCGGAGACAATAGTTACTTCTCTTCCCCGAAAACCACTTTCTAGAAGCTCATCTAGTTCATTTATTGCCTTACAGGCTTGCTTCGCTGCGTCTAGGCAACGATTAAGGAAAGGAATTATCTGATCAGCAATTTCTACGGGGATAAGCATCTTTCGACTAATAATTAAACCAGCAATGTCCTGGGCTTTGTTGGCTATTTTATCTTGTACTCTTAAAAGTTCAAGTAAATCCGTTCTAGAAACAGGAAGAAATAACCCAGTTGGTAGATGCAGTCTTAAGTCCTTTTTTATAACATCAGCTTCTTTTTCTAGATTTATGATGCTATCTCTGATAGTTTCCGCAGCCTCCCAATTTTCTTCAAGCACTGCTTCGAATAAAGGTAAAAGTTGTTTGGCACAAATATAAGTTTTATGCATGTGCTTTTCAATAGGCTTGATAGGTGAAGGGCCGAACACATTAAAAATGTTTCCCATATTTTTTACCTTTATTATTAATAATGACTAATTATATAAGAAAATTTAAATAATCAGCAATATGATCTTTTTCTAGGTTGAAGTTAGTTAGAAGCGTAGCGAGGAATCTCCAAAATGTGGCACAGAGTTATATTTTTGTCTTAAAGTTATAATTTAGTTGAAATTTTATACACAAAACGATACACTATGTAAAATTTTTCCTGCCTATGTGGTTGCCACATATTCGTCATTGCGAGGTACGAAGCAAACCAGGGTTCGTAGCTATGTTCACTGGGTTGCTTCGTACCTCGCAATAAAGGAATTATCATAATGTGTGGCAACCAGATAGGTAGGAAATTTTTCTCATGGTGTTTAATATATGCGAATTTTTTTTTTATTAATCTTATTAATGCTAATGTCTTTTATGGCCAAGGTAAATGCTAAAGTCATTAGTCATCATTTTCGCATAGGTAATACTACCGTCGTAATACTGCAGGAAAATAATGGCCCAGGTAAGACATTTATTCATGTGCACCAAAACGAAGTTACGGCATTAAAAGCTGCGCGACAAGTTATTCGGCTAAAGGGAGGTGGCATTATAACTTTAGTGCATCCAGGCGGACGGAATATCTGTTTTACTTTAAAAGGAAAGCGGTATGAATTTGATCCAAATAGAATATACACAGATGAAGGGATTAAAAAAACATTAACAGAGTATGGTAATTATGATGTAGGAGCTCATAAATTAGTCAGGAAATTTGCTGGAGAAATTACAAAATTATTACCGAGCGGAAAAATAATAGCTGTACATAATAATGAGTCATATTCCTTAAAAGATTATTTACCTGGTAATCATTTAGAAAAAGATGTGAGCTTAATTAATTATAATAAAGAAAATTTCTATAGGAATTTTTATTTTTTAACTAACATGAGTGACTTCACTAGGCTTACAAAAATGAATTTTAATGGGGTTTTACAGTCAACAAATGCAACTGATGATGGTTCATTATCTATATTTTTAGCTGATAGAAACTTCATTAATGTAGAAGCAGGTTACTCTGAGCTGACTCAACAAATAGATATGTTAATGCATGCCTAGGTTAAAAAGTCATAAAGTCCAGTCTACAGGTTATGCAAAAAGTCTATTGTAATAATAATTTGCCGTTATTAAAAACACGTCATATACTTTAAGTACACAGACTGATAAAGGATATGAACGTGAATAATAAAACTTGTACTTTATTTGTCATCTTAACTTTAGCGACGATAAATGGGTGCGCTAACACCGTTCAATTTGAAGATGCGCCTGATTATGCCGACTATAGTCCAGGATATACTGGATACACGGTTGGATATGATGGATATGGGACATATGATGATGGATATGGACCTTCGTTTTGGAATCCAAGGTATTATTTTTACACAGGCGATAACCATGGTTATCGTAATCGAGGTAATCAGCACTAGACCATTTGTTACCCGGGTTACTCGGCACTGCCATTAAGTTAATGGATATATGTGCAAATTTACTGCGATCCGTTCTGGCTGAGACGGCTCCTCAACCCGAACGGAATTCCTTAACTTAATGGCAGTGGGGTTAATCGGATTCTTTAGCCCGGGAGACATATTCTCCATTTCTTGTATCAACTTTAATAATTTCACCAGTTTGTACAAACAAAGGAACGCGAACAACAGCTCCTGTTTCCAAAGTAGCTGGTTTACCACCACCGCCAGATGTGTCACCTTTTAAGCCTGGGTCAGTTTCAGTAATTGTAAGAGTAACAAAATTAGCAGGAGTTACGCTTAAAGGTTCATTATTCCATAAAACAACGGTACAAAGATCTTGCTCTTTTAACCACTTGGCAGCTTCATCAACACATTCATTGCTTATAGCATATTGTTCAAAATTAGTCGGATCCATAAAATGCCAGAAGCTACCATCATTATATAAATATTGTAGTTCAATATCATTTACATCCGCGCCAGTAAAAGTATCGTTAGCTTTATATGTGCGCTCAACGACACGACCAGTTTTTAAGTTTTTAGTTTTTAGTCTGGTAAATGCTTGCCCTTTTCCTGGTTTAACAAACTCACATTCAATAATTGTGCATGGTGCACTATCAATTATTAGTTTAATGCCGTTTTTAAGTTGGTTTGTATTGAGTATGCTCATTTAGTTGCCCTTGAAGTTCGATTTAATCGCTATAAATATTAATTCGCGTATTCTAGCAATTTCATCAAAAAAATGCCACTGGCACTAATTATCCTAGAAGAAGCAGTTGACAATTGGCAGTGACCCTAATCCTGGGTTATGATTTTTAATGAATTATATAGTTCTAATACTTTGCTTTTTATGGTTATTCGTTTTGGCAATAATGGGTGAATAAAAGCAATTAATTTAATAGTTCTATTAATTTTTGTTTGTTCGTTTTTAGTCAAATACAAATCATAAGCTTTAGTTAATGATAAAGGTAGAACAAAAATGCAAAATTGCTTTACTAATTTATTAATAGGATTAGATAGAATTCTTAGAAGTTTATTTGGATTCTTCTGTAAAATAAACTCTAATATCGGAATATCAAACATTTCATTTATATAATCTTTTGTTTTTTTAGAAACTTTAATTGTTGAGTTTAACGAATTAATAAAATATTTATCAAAATCCTCCATGGTCTTAGGAATAATTTTTTCATCCACCCCGGAAAGCAAAGCTAATAATTTATATTCGGCATATGTTTCCTCGTTAAAGGAAATTTCTTTTAAAAATAATTCATTAATTTTCTTACTGGAATAGTAGATTGTTGCCCAAACCCAAAGCATTAACTCAGGGTTGTTAGCATTAATTATTTGCTCTTTATCTTTGATGGCTAACTTAGCGTGTATATCATGAAGAGTTTTAGCTGCATTGCAGGCAGTTGTTAGATCACCAAAAATAAAGTTAAATGAATATTTTTGTCTGGCAAGGCCATGTTTTACTAATTCATTCGGATCACTAAGATAACTTGTAATCACATTAAAAATATTTTGGTTAGCATTTATGATAATTACCGCAAGTGGATAACATAGGGCACGAATAGCATATTTATGATTGTTCCATAAATGGGAGTTTGGCCCAAAAAATCCAATTTCAGGGCATTCTCTATTTTTTTTAACTATTTCATTTAGTTTTTCTGGTAAAAAAAATTCATTCATAATTTCAAGAGATATTTTTTCTGGACTTTATGACTTTTTAAAGACATATTCTAAAATGCGTCTTTGCGAGCGATAGTGAGGCAATCTAGAGCCCTTAAACGTCACTAGATTGCTTCACTTTGTTCGCAAAGACGACAATTTTTAGTGCTTTTTGAAAAAGTCATAAAGTCCAGTTTTTGTTATTAACATGCTTTATAAAGTTCCAACAGTTTGTTTTGACATGAATATTCGCCATCTCTTATTGGTTTATAATGCCCGTCACTTTGTAGTTCCCAAGTGTTTGTATTATCTTTTAAATAGTTTTTAAGAATTTCATCATAAACTCGTTTCTGGCATGCTTCACTTAGAATTGGAAACATTATTTCAATTCTTGCATATAAATTTCGTTCCATCAAATCTGCTGATGAACAATAGTAGTACTCTTCATTTGCAAATTTAAAATAATAAACACGATGATGTTCTAAAAATCTACCAACGATTGAAATTACTTGAATATTTTCGGACACCCCAGGGATTTTGGGTTTTAAACAACAAGGACCTCTCACAATAAGGGTAATATGAGCCCCTTTTTGTGATGCAAGATATAATGCTTGAATAATTTTATCATCGGTTAATCCATTAGCTTTAAGGATAATTCTTGATTCTTGGCCTTTAGACGCAGCATTCTGGCATTGTTCAATTAACCAAATTAAGCGTTGGAGATTAACAGGCCCATTGCAACGATAAACATCATCATATCTGAGATGATATTTATGTAAAAGAAAATTAATAATATCTTCTGGACAATCATGATCAATTTCAAGACGTACCACATTTTCAGCAAGCTGCAAGACGCGGTCATTAAATTCTAAAGCCATAAATTCGCGGTTTAGGTAATATTTAGGGTTATCTAAAGATTTCATATGACTAGATACAAGTCCTTGTGTATTTAGAAGTATATACCTAACAATCTTCTAAATCCAACGCCGATCAGCGAGATTTATCAAGGTTAAGTATTCTATCTGCCATAGCTATAGTTTCTTTTCTATGAGCGACTATAATTTGAGTTATCTTCAGATCTTTAAGTGCTGAATTTATTAGCTTTTCATTCTGATTATCTAGATGACTAGTCGCTTCGTCTAAAAATAATATGTCAGGTTTTTTATATAGTGCTCTGGCTAAAAGGATGCGTTGTTTTTGCCCGCCAGATAATATAGAACCCATATCACCAATTAATGTTTCATATCCCATTGGAAAGCTAACTATAGTATGGTGAATTTCTGCAATTTTAGAAACTCTACAGACTAACTCAAAATCAATTTCTTCATCAAAAAATGTGATATTTTGTAGAATCGAACCTGAAAATAGCGAATCATCTTGCAACACAGCCGCTATTTTTCCTCGGTAATTTTTTAGGCTAAAAGAAGAGAGTGGTATGGAGTTAATTAAAATTTTACCAGAACTTGGTTTTATTAGCCCCATCATTATTTTTAATAAGGTTGATTTGCCACAGCCTGATGCTCCAGTGATTGCTATTTTTTCTCCAGGTTGAATAGTAATATTTAAATTTTCAAATAATAAACTTTCATCGTCATGATATCGAAAACAAATATCCTTCAATTCAATTGATAAGATAGCTGTGATATATGAATAGATATAGTTAGAAAATTCTGAAAATTCAGGGGCTTGTAAAATAATATCGCTTAATCTACTCACTTGAATTGATAATAGCTGATAATCAAAAATATTTTGAATAAAAGCAGTGGCCTTAGTTATTAAGATTATTCTGTAAGCTAAAAATGCTAACAACATGCCGATGGAAAGTTGATTTTTTAATACAAGAGAAGCACCGATGCAGATAATAAAGATATGTTCTAAGTTAAATAAAAAATTATTCGATATTTTGTAAAAAATTTGCTTTTTTGCGACTTTTATATCGGAGTTTAGTGCTTCTACGTACTTATTGCACCAAGATGTAAATCTTATTTTTTCTTTAAGGAATAATTTGATAGGAGCGATTGCCCGAGTGCTTTCCAGAAAACTACTTGTTGCTTTTGCATGTAAATATATTGCTGAGGTAGAGTCGTTTTTGAAAGAACTATAAGAGATAAATCGCACAAGAATATACAAAAGCAGACTACTTATAACAACAAACGCCAAAATTTTATTGTACATAAACATAACTATTAATGTGGCGCTAAATGTTATGCCATCTAAAATTGTATTAACAAAATCACTACTAATTTTTGCTTTAATTTGCTCTATAGCCTGAAATTTTGATTGGATATCGCCTTGATGGCGATTAGTAAAATATTCTATAGGTAAAGATAATAAATATTGAAAAGTACTGTCTGCAAAATATTTAGTAAAGTTTGCCGTTGTATATAAGATTAAATGCTCTCTAGTAAATAAGGCTAAGCTACTTATAAATACTAATAATATAAATCCCATGCTTATAGCAAATAGATTATTAGCACTATTGGTACCTAAAACATTATCAATTATATACTGTAAAAACAAAGGATTTGTTATTGTTAAAAGTTCAATAGTTGCAGATAGTAGAAGAAGATAAGTAAATAACTTATCTATTCCTGGAACAGATTTAATGATTCGAAATAAACTTATATTTTTTTTTATAGCAATCGCTTGAAAATCAATTGGAATTTCTACCTCCAATACAAATCCAGTAAAAGAATTTTTAAATTCCTCCAAGCCACAAGTCCTTACACCAAATGCTGGGTCATGAATAGTGATAGCATTTTTGGCAACTTTTTTAAGGACTACAAAATGATTCATATTCCAATGAAGAATAGCCGGGGTTTTGATGTATTGAATTTCATTAATTGGGACTTTAAGAGCCCTAGTTGTTATATTTAGTTTATTAAAAATGTTGATAATTTGTTTAAAGGACACACCATGTGAGGAAGGACTATTTATTTTCCTAATTTCTGGTAGACCAATTTGATGACCAAAATATAAGCTAATCATAGCAATGCAAGCATGCCCACATTCAGTAACTTGATCTTGTAAGATCATGGATAACTTTTTATTTTTTGTAAATTTAAGTTTAATATTATGCATTTTTTAACTCACTAGTTTGATTAATAAGTGGGTCAAAAATCCATTTCCAAATTGGCTTTTTAGTTCCAAAAATAATTGCAGTAAGATTCATACCCTGGCGAAGAGGGTAATTTTTACCATGGATAGTAATTGACTGAGAGTCTAGTTTTGCAATAATAGTATAATAATGCTCAGGTGAGTTTTGAATATTTGAATTATGGGAATCACTAATTGTTTGACTAATTTTATATATTTTCCCCAAAGCTACGCCAAATTGTCTAAATGGGTAGGCATCGAAATGAATTGCTATTTTATCATTGGTTTTTATAAAGCCAATTTTCGAAGATGGCACATTTAACTGGGCAACTAGTTTAAAATTATTTGGTAAAATATCTAAGACTATGTCATGTTCATGAATATATTGTCCATTTTGGCGTTTAATATTAGTGATTGTTCCATCAATTGGCGAGTAAATTGAGTGCTCAAGGCTATTTTTATATTTAATTTTATCAATTTGAATTTGATGCAATTCATTTTTAAGTTTGTTAATGTCCGATTTTGCAGCAAAAAAAGTGCCGGTAGAAATATATTTTTTATCTAATAGTGGCTGTAATTTTTTTAAATAATTGATTTTGACACTTAATTCATTTTTAGTGATTTTGTAACGAATATTTAATTGTGTAAGTTCGTTTTTGTTTGCGGCTATTTCACTGGCGCTAGAGTTAGATTTTATGATGAATAGTTTATCCCCTTTTTTAACATGCATTCCTTCATTTGCCTTTAATAAACTGATTGTACCATTCCTAGGAGGATAGATTTGTGCAACGCCAAGTGAAGTATTAAGAAATCCAGGCACTTCATATTTTTCACTGAATTCAGCAAATACTCCAAGAAGCATGAATGCGAAAGTCAAACCAATTACACTAATAGTAATTTTTGCATAAGGTATAGGAGTATTTTTATAAATTTTCCCTAAATTTTCTTTTTGGTAGGTGTTAGTGCATTGCTTAAAGAAATTTTCTTGTTCCAGTTTTCCCATTTTATAAGATCATCTCCCGAATATGTTTGGTTGCTAATGGTTTTTAAAATTAAATACGCAATATCATGATTATTTGGTTGCTTTAGATGCAGGACTTTAAGTAGTTTGGTCGAGCCGTGTTTTAATATCAGTTGTTTTCCATTTTCTGAATTTGCTATTGCTAATAGGACAAATAGAGCTTTATTCCTATCAGTTACAAAAGGCGAGTCAAGTTGTTTTAGAAAAGGGACCGGGTCAATATTTTGAATATTCGCTGTCGCAATGGTCATTCCCAAAACCCGCATTACATTGTTACGAACAATATCGCTATCATCTTGAATATGAGGCATTAAGACATTAATAATTTTTTTAGGATTCTTAAAGTGGCCAATTAAAAAAGCAGCCGCGGCTCTTCTTTCTGGTACTGGATCTCGTTCTAATGTATCTATAATAAAGTCTTGTTGATTTATAGCTGCTAGATTAAATTTTGCTAGATATGGTTTTAAGGTTGGGTGTGAAAAAGGTGCTATGCAATGATAAACCGGGCATTTCCCTTGTTTATTGCTAATTCGATTAGACATTACAAGTTGCATTGCAAGTTCCTCATAATCTAGCATGTCTTGTATGATAGACTTATTTTGAAACTCTGTTGTTTTTAAATCCTGTTTTTGACTAGACTTCTTTCGAAACTCTACTGCAGAGGTGAATTGCTTCGTCGATTCAGTGCTCGAATCCTCATGTACTGACGTGTACACTGCGGTTCCGCGCGCCTCATCTCCTTGTACTTCACTCTCTGCAGCGAGTTTCGAAAGAAGTCTACTGTTATGGTTAATAAAATTTCTCGGTATGAATTTAAATCTCCAAGGCTCATTTTTAGTAATAATTTCAATAGTAGTATATAAATCTTTGGTATTGGGGTATTGGACTGTTTGGAAGTCGACAAATAAAAATCCTTCATGTTTTTGTATTTGCTTAAGTAAGTTTTCTTTCCGTTTCAGTATGGCATTTAGTTTTTTAGAGTTATTATCTATAGTTTCTTTTTTTAAAAAAAATTGCATTTTTTGACTTTCTATATTTTCAGCAATTCTTGAATACTTTTGTAAAATCTTCTTACCAGTATTTTTATCCACACCATATACATCAACAATAACTTGACTCCAAATGCTAGTAGATATACTTATGGTAAAAATAAAAATTATCTTTTTCATATTGTTCCTTAGAGCCCGTTTAAAGGCTTCGATTTTGGCCACAAATAGTCGTTTTTTTTGCACTCAGATGCTCAAAAACCAACAATTTTTGGTGCAAGCTCAAAAATTTTGAACTGGACTTTAGGACTTTTTAAAAACATGTTCTAAAATGCGTCTTTGCGAGCGATAGCGAAGCAATCTAGAGCCATTAAACGTCACTAGATTGCTTCACTTCTTTCGAAAGTCTAATATAAAAACATTAACTCGGGCGAAAGTTAATATTCTATTTTTGGTCTATTTAAATGAATATGTCTTTTAATATTTTCCTCATATATTTCCTGGATTTGAGGTTCGTATTTTTTAATGGAATGCCTAGTATTTTTTTTATTCCATTCAAAGTGAGGCGATTTATTTAGCATAAAGTTAATAAATATATCTAACATTTTAAAGTTAGGGTTAAGATCCTCAATCCATAAAAATTGCCCCTGTTCGTTAACTTCAAGGAATATATATTCATCCTCGGGTGTTACAATAAAGTCAAATGATCCAAAAACTATGCCTATTTTTCGCATAAAAGCTCGAATTTTTAATTCAATATTTGCGGGTAATTTATATTTTTCTACTTGGATTGGTTTTTTCCTAATTGCCCGCCAGTCTAATATTCCATCATCATGTTCTTGGGAATCAATTTTTGCCGGGACTATATAGTCACCAAAACATGTTACTCGTAATTCATATTGTTTTTTAATTTCTTTCTGGAATATACCAGGAGAAATTTGTAAAGCATCATCTTCCGGCAAGTCTTTTAAGCGAACTCTATTTGTATAAGATATTTTTACATCATTTTCTTCAAACCAAAAATTGTAGCTTAGTGGTTTATATATAACTCCGTTTGCATCATGCTTAGCTATGAAGTTACGAATTTCAGATGGGTTATTTGAGCATAACGTAGTGGGGATATTCATTCCACAATCACTGGCTATTTTTAATTGTAAAAGTTTAAAATTAGCTTTGCGTGCTGATTCTTTGGTATTTATCCACCAAGCGTTAGGGGCTAGGTTGGTGGTAAATGATTCATAGAATAAGGAGTTTTCTCGTTGCACAAAATCATAGTCATCAGGGTGGATTAATTCTCTTGGCACAAAAGGTCTTCTGGCTCTGCGCCACCATACTACTTCATAGTCTTGATTACTAAGATCATTAAATTCATTATTGCTTTGCCAAGTGTAAGATTGATTATCAATTGATACAGTATTTTTTAGTCTGGTTGGTTGATCAGCGGTAAATATTAAGCTTACTTTATGCCCAATTTTTTCTAAAGCAAGTTTAACTAAGATTGCGTGAGTATCATCCGGCTCAGTTGGTATAAGAAACTTCATGTTTTCTCCATATTCCTTTGGTTGGGTTTAGCTATTAGACTTTTTGCTTTTTGCATAACTTGCATCTGTTATTTGATTGCGGCGTTATAAAGTATTCTTCGGTGCTCATTTACTGCATGTAAACTCCGCTCCTCGAATGTTTTATGCCTTGCACTAAAATAAAATCTACAGGTTATGCAAGAAGTCTATTCTACTTTTGCTTGTTTATTTGCATAAAATCTGCGGGTTAGGTAAGAAGATTATTTAATGGTTATCGTTATCAGTATCTGGCAATATAGGTCTGCCAGTAACTCTAAGGGTAGGGATAAATATGGGGCCTACTTGATTATTTCCCCCATGAATTTCGTTTAACTCATCAAAATTAACAGTGGTTGCTAGTTTATAGGCTAATACACGTTGCTTTTTCATAATACATTCCTTGATTATTTGTTGGACTTCTTTATATATAAAAATTTGAAACTACATATCTGCTGACATATCGTAAGATACGTCTGCGTTATTGATATCGCCAGTAATTTTTATGGATTTGTGGGTAGTCATGTGCGATTTGCCGCCGGAAATTTTTTGTAGATCTTTATTAGAGATTGTTGTTGCTAAAAGATAAGCAAGATTGCGGTTGGATTTCTTTTCCATATATAACTCCTGTTATGCCTTAACTAATTACAATATCCATTTGTACATTAAGTGCTGGTTGGATTGTTTCTTCCTGATGAGTTGCATCTTAGATCTGATTATTTATTTGTGTCAAGAAATTTTTAATAATAGTTATGCACAAAATATTTTTTTCCAGTATTATCCTAGAAAAAGCAGTTGAGATCGTAGCGAGAATGACTAATGGCTGAATTTTAAAGATTTTTTCATGTTTTTTTGACGAAGGCATAGTCAGCCACTATGGTGAGTTAAAAAAACATGAAAAAATCTTTAAAATTCAGTGCAGTAGGCATTCGTAGTAGAGCTCAACTGCTTTTTCTAGGATTATGGTGTTGGCAATTTAATAGTCTAATTTATCCTGGACTTTATGACTTTTTAAAGACATGTTCTAAAATGCGTCTTTACGAGCGATAGTGAAGCAATCTAGAGCCCTTAAACGTCACTAGATTGCTTCACTTTGTTCGCAAAGACGACAATTTTGAGTGCTTTTTGAAAAAGTCATAAAGTCCAGTTATCGATAGGGAATTCAAATGGCATTAACTTGGTTTTTCTTTTATTTAGTTTTTAGTTTAGTAATTATGTATCGGTCTGTTGAGCCGTTAGTTTGGGATATTGTTAGTTGTATATATCTAGTTGCAGCAACTTTTTTTATCGGATTCCCTCCATTTTCGGGAATAATTATTTGGATATTTGTAGCATCAGTAATTGCTATACATAGGCTAGATGAGGTGCGACTATTCATTAGTGACTTTCTATATAAGCGCGCTGAGCGCTCCATTCCCAAAATTTCAAAAACTGAAGCAACTGCTTTGGATTTAGGGGATAGTTGGTTTGAAAAAGATATTTTTCGTGGAGAACCTAACTGGGATAGGCTTTCGGAAATTTCAACAGAACTTTCGGTTTGTGAGCAAGATTTTTTAGCAAATGAGACTAACGAATTATGTAAAATGCTAAATGATTGGTCAAACGCACAAAATGAAGATCTGCCAGGCGAGGTTTGGGACTATATCAAGCAAAAGGGATTTTTAGGGTTAGTTATTCCTAAAGAATATGGTGGTAAAGGATTTTCGGCGCGTGCGCATTCCGATATAGTAATGAAAATAGCCTCCCGCTCTGGAGTTGCAGCCGTTACAGTTATGGTGCCAAATTCGCTCGGTCCTGGTGAGTTATTATTGCATTATGGTACAGAAGATCAAAAAAAGTATTATTTACCAAGATTAGCTAGTGGCCAAGAAATACCGTGTTTTGCTCTAACTGAACCAGAGGCAGGTAGTGATGCAACATCGATTAAATCAGAGGCAGTGGTATGTCATAAGACTATTGGTTCGAAAAAAGTATTAGGATTTAAGATATGCATTAATAAAAGATGGATAACTTTAGCCCCAATTGCCACTCTAATTGGCTTAGCTGTTAACTTAAAAGATCCTGAAAATCTTTTGCATGGAAGCGGATCAGAAGGAATTACCTGCATTTTAATGTCAAAAGATACAGAAAACTTAGAAATAGGCAATCGTCATTTGCCAGCACATTTACCATTAATGAATGGAACTATTCGTGGAGTAGATATTTTCTTGCCAATAACTAGTATTATTGGTGGGCAAAAAATGGCCGGGCATGGATGGGAAATGTTGGTGGAGTGTTTATCTATCGGTCGAGCAATATCTTTACCAGCTTTGAGTGCTGCAGCAGCGGGAGTTTCGTATTTAACCTCTGGAGCATATGCTAAAGTTAGGCGACAATTTGGGGTCGAGATAGGGAAGTTTGAGGGGGTCGCTGAAAAACTTGCGGAGATTTCTGGCTTAAATTATTTGATTAATTCTACAAGACTTTTAACTTTAGCTGCGGTAAATGAAGGTAAAAGACCAGCAGTTGCATCTGCTATAACTAAATATTTTAATACCGAGCTTGCGAGAAAATGTGTTACCCATGCTATGGATATTCATGGTGGGCGTAGCATTGTGTTAGGACCAAGAAATTATCTTGCAGACTATTATTGTAGCATGCCTGTCTATATAACGGTAGAAGGTGCAAATATTATGACCAGAAATTTATTAATATTTTCTCAAGGGGCTATGGCTGCTCATCCATTTATTAGGGATGAAATTTCCTTAGTAAATGAAAAAGATAAGGAAGCATTTAATGTTGTTATTTGGCAGCATATCAGTTATTTTATGCGCAACTTTGCTAGAGCTTTTTGTAGTGGTTTAACAGGTGGATGGTTTATTCATGCTCCTGAAAATCGATTAAAAATTCAATATAAAAAGTTGACAAGATTAAGTTATGCTTTTGCTTGGCTTTCTGATATTGCTCTAATTACCCTTGGAGGTTCTTTAAAGCAAAAGGAGAGATTATCTGCAAGGCTTGCTGATGGCATGTCTTACCTATACATTGCTGCTGCAGCACTTCATAAAGCAGTTGATATTGATAAAAATGATGACAGCATCTTGCATGCCAAATGGGGATCGCAATATTGTTTTTATCACGCGCAAAAATCCTTGTTAGAGCTTTGTCATAACTTTCCAAATCGGATTTTGGGTAAATTAATTGGCTTCCTAGTATTTCCATTTGGTCAAATAATGAAATTACCTGATGATGCTACTGATGCACAAATGGCTAAACTAATGATGGAAAAAAATTTATATCGCGAAAGTTTGCTTAGTGATCTGTATCTATCTGGTAATAAAGATGAGCCTATTGATAGAGTTTTATACGCTTTTGATTTGATCTTAAAACATAGCGATTTATATACAAAAGCTGGGAAAATAAATCATTTAAAACCAGAGGAATTAATGAATTATTTACAAGAGAAGGTTTTAGCAAAGGAATTGAGTCAGGCCGAGTTAGAGTCTATAATCATGGTTGAGCAGGCTAGGTGGGATGCTATATTAGTTGATGAGTTCTCTAAAGAGTCAATTAATGATAAGACATTCACACCAATTATATCGCAATCGTTTGGTCAGAGGTAATTTGTATGCAGAATAAAATTTATCCAGATGCTAGTTCTACAACTAAGGCAATAGATGTTTGTGGCGGTAATTTAAATATTATTAGTTACTTAAAGAACTCTTTCGAAAAAAATATTAATAATTCCGGACAAGAAGATAGTTTTGAGCTTCCATTGCAGGCTATTTCTGATACAGAGGCCATGGCTATTTTTGTAAAGGCTAAACGAGAAGGGTTATATGAAAAAATATATAATGGAACTATCACTCAAGATGAATTAGATAAGTTAAGTCCTAATTATTTTAATTATCAGGATTATTTGGCAGGTAGTAAGTTAGCTGATATTGACCAGTCTATTGTTGCTGAGCGATTCAAAGATGTGAAAGTGATTTATGAAATCAACGATAACTCAGAGTTTATTAGAGGTTATTTAAGTGATGGTAAACAATTAGACCCATCTATAGAAAGTGAAGGAAAAATTATTGATTTGTTAGATCAATCTTTTCACTCATGGTTAGTTAGTAACAATATGACAAGTTATAATGGAGTAATTTATGACTCTACTAAACTTGATAAGAAGGGAAAATATAAAGAAAAAATTAATTCTGAGGACTTTGCGAAGCTTATTAGTAGCTCGGAAAAAGGGTTAAATGCGACATTAAGGAAGCAGAATAAAGACTTGTCAATTTCTGTGAATAGGCAGTCAGATATGGCAAAACAGTCTACAGAAGCTGCGGCGCCAGCCGCATAGTTTTTTAAGGAGCTATGTTGTTAAGTATTGGTTTGATGAGTGGCACATCAATGGATGGAATTGATGCTGCCTTAATTTGTACTGATGGTGAAATGATGGTGCAAGAGTTAACATCACTTTCTATGAAGTACACAGATAATACTAAATTTTTGTTAAAAGCAGCTGAAAAATCTGTAAATAAGGCTAAAGGAAATTTAAAATTAGCAGAGTTAAATTATCTGCAGGATTTATTTGCGTATCTGCATTTAGAAATAGGCCTAGACAAACAAGACGTATCTCAAAAAATTAATGAACTAGCTGTTTTTTTGTACACAGATGGTGCTTTAAGTTTAGAAAAGGTTATAGAACATTCAACTAAATTACACGCTGAAGTTGTTCTAAATTTGTTGCAAAAATCAGGTAAGCATCCTGCAGAGATAGGAGTTATTGGATACCATGGTCAAACTCTTTATCATAATCCTACCTTAGGAATAAGTATACAAATTGGCCATGGACAGCTTTTGGCTAATTTAGTTAAGATTAATGTCGTTTGTGATTTTAGAGAAAATGATCTCAATAACGGTGGTCAAGGCGCTCCTTTTGCACCTATTTATCACCAGGTTTTAGCTGCTAGAGACAATCTTCTTCCTTTAGTTGTTGTAAATTGCGGAGGCATAGCTAATCTTTCAATAATATTAGATTCAAATCCTGATAATTTATTAGGGTTTGATTCTGGTCCTGGTAATGGATTAATTGATGCTTTTGTTAGAATTAGAACCAATGGTAAATTACAAATGGATGTTAACGGCCAGCTTGGTCAGACTGGAGAAGCTAACACACAAATATTAGAGTCACTTTTTGCTAAAAGCTGTTTGATAGATGAGAGAAACTATTTTTTGATGAGCCATCCAAAATCATTAGATATAAGAGATTGTGAGTTAATTTCTGAGCTTGATTCCCTTTCCATTGAAGATGGATGTGCAACTTTAGAGGCATTTACTGCAGAAATGATTGTGAGAAGTTTAGATTTAATAAATATAGGGTCTATTCCCAAAAATTGGTTGCTCGCTGGAGGTGGATGGTATAATCCAGTAATTAAGCAGTATTTGCAAAAAAGTTTAAATAATAAATTTAGTCAGAAAATACAGCTTAAAACCGTCACTGAAATTGGCTGGAATAATGAATCGCTTGAAGCTCAGATTTTTGCATATTTAGCTGTTAGAAGCCTGCATGGCAAACCATTAAGTTTTCCTGGTACAACAGGTGTTTCCAGACCTATTTCCGGTGGCATTTTGTTTCACACATCTTTGGTGGTTTATTAAATTACGAGGTAGATATATGCATTTACACATTCTAGGAATTAGTGGGACTTTTATGAGCGCTTTGGCAATGCTTGCGAAAGATCTAGGTCATGAAGTTACAGGAAGTGATGCAGCTTGCTACCCACCCATAAGTGATTTATTGTATGAAAAGGGAATTTCTTGGACCGAAGGTTATGAGAATACTATAGATGCTTTAAGATCAGATTGCGTAATTGTAGGTAATGCCATCAAGAGAGGCATGCCTGTTATGGAAGATGTGTTAAATGCCGGTAAAAAGTATATTTCTGGGCCACAGTGGCTGGCTGAAAACATATTGGGTAAATATAAAGTAATAGCTATCTCCGGCACACATGGTAAAACTACAACTACATCAATGATTAGTTATATTTTGGAGTTCGCTGGTTTAAACCCTGGATTTCTAATTGGCGGAGTTGCCAGTAATTTTAGAACTAGCTCAAGACTTGGAATTGGGGAATGGTTCGTGATTGAAGCAGACGAATATGACACGGCTTTTTTCGATAAAAGACCTAAGTTTATTCATTATCATCCAAAAGTTGCTATATTGAATAATTTAGAGTTCGATCATGCAGATATTTATCCTGATTTGGCTAGTATTAAGTTACAGTTTCATTATTTATTAAGGACTATTCCTAGCAAAGGTTTAGTTATCAAGCCTAAATCTAGTGTTGCATTAAATGACGTACTTAAGATGGGTTCTTATTGTAATACCGAAGAAGTAAGTTTGACATCTAATGCAAATTGGCAAGCTAAACTAAAAATTCCAAGCGCGTCATCATTTGAAGTTTATCATTGTAATCAATTGGTAGCGCAAGTTAACTGGAATTTAATCGGTGATTTTAATGTGGAAAATGCATTGGCTGCCATTGCTGCTAGTTTTTATGCAGGAGTGAGTCCGGAGATTTCTGCTAGAGCATTGGAAGAGTTTATCCCTGTTAAACGCCGCTTAGAAGTTAAAGCATCTGCGCATGACATTACGGTCTATGATGATTTCGCGCATCATCCAACTGCTATTTCTAAAACTATACAAGCATTGAAAAAAAGCAAGAGACATCAACGTATTATAGCCGTTATTGAGTTTTCTTCTTATACTATGCGAACAGGTGTGCATGTCAATGAGCTTAAGCATGCTTTAGATGGCATTGATGAGGCTTACCTTTTAAATCCACAAGATTTCGCGCATAATTTATTTACTAGTGAGTGGAAATTTCCTTACAGTGTTTTAAATTCTACAGATGAAATTGTTAGTCAAGTAACAAGCAGAGTATTGCCTAATGATGCAGTTTTAGTTATGAGTAATAGAGGTTTTGATAATATCCATAAAAAGTTGGCAGAATCTATAGATAGAAGATTTAGTTTAGGAGCCGTGCAACAATAACTTACACGATTAGCATCCCCTCTTGTCGTCATCTCGCCACGATCAGCTCTCCGAAAAAGCTCGATGGACAATGAGTTGAGCTCTACTAGGAATTCTCGCTACGAGCTCAACTGCTTTTTCTAGGTTAAATTGGATATTTCTTGGTTTTGCGAAAATATAATAAAAAGGCAGGGATTAGCATGGTAATTATTCCTAGGCCAAAAATTATGCGAAAATGATTTTCTCCACCTATTCCAACTGCTTCCTGTGGCGGAAAAAAACCAATGATCAGAGTAACTATGCAGCCAAATAATCCCAAACAACAGGTAAAGTAATATCCTAATTTCCCCCCAGGAACAGCAAAAGGCCTAGGACGATTAGCAAATTTACTTTTTAATTTAATTGCAGAAATAAACATCATGACATACATGATTATGTATAGTTCTGTACTAAGAGCCGTGAATAACCAGTAAAATGCATTAACAGATGGAAGTAATAATAGTCCACCACATAAAATAGTGACTAGTACAGCTTGTAGTATTATAATTCTTGAAGCCACGTTGTGGCGATTTAATTTACATAACCAGGCTGGTAAAAACCCATGATTAGCTGCTACTAACAATCCTTTTGCAGGAGAAATTATCCAATTAATCATGCTGCCTAAACTACCTAAGAGAAGCATTATCACTAAAACAGGCATCAGACTAGCAAGATGATAAGCATTTAGGAAATTAGCAAAAGCTTGCATCACTCCTTGCACCAGACCAATTTCGCTCCTCGGTAAAACTATGGCAATGGAAAGCGATCCTAAAATCATAGTAAGTAAAATTAATATGGTTGAGAATAACATAGCTTTTGGAAAATTTCGTTGCGGTCTTTTTACATTTCTAACATGAACTGCAGCAAGCTCCATTCCTAGAAAAGAAGTCATAATTGCCGTAAGAGATACCCATGATTGTTTTTCATGCCAGTTAGGGATTAAATCAGAAAGATGAATATGAATAGCACTTGGATTACCTTTCGCGATCCAAATCATGGCTAAAATAATTATAAGACCAATAGGCAAAATCATTCCGATAATTGCGCAAAAACCTGCAAATTTGGCAGAAGATTTTAAGCCTGATAAACCTAGAATAGTTAGAGACCAAAAAACGGTTAATATTACAGCAATCAAGTAAAATTTATGTTGGGCAAGGTCAGGATTAATAAGATAAGCAATGGTGCCAGCAATGAATGATAAAATAGTTGGATACCAAGCCATAGTGTTTATCCATTGTAGCCAAATAGTAAAAAATGCTAAGTTTGATCCATACGCATTTTTAACCCAACTATATATTCCTCCTTCTTCTTTAGCAAAAGTAGCTGATAATTCAGCAGAAACCAGGGCGACTGGAATTAAAAAAATTATTGCTGAAAACAGAAAGAAGAAGACTAATGATGAGCCAAATAAAGCTGTAGCCGGTAAATTTCGGACGCTATCAATCGCCCCTGTAATTAATAGAACTAGTGCTATAACGGATATCTTTGGTAAAGATACAGATTTCATTAGTTTGGTTCCAACTTAAAAATCGGTTATTATATACTCAAGATACCTTAAAATGCGAGAATTATTCTCAGGCTTGCTGTGATTTTAAGTGTTGCTAATCTATCTTTCTTGGGTTGAGTAGATCTGTTGGGGCAACCCAACAGATCTACTCAACCCATCTTTCTTTAAAAATTTTATCTAAGAAAGATTATTAATATATAATATTTTTAGCGCATTTGGGAGAAGCTGCTGGTAGCATTATTTTGCTAGACCATTCTTCCGAGGTATATAAAGCTAGAGTTAAAGCATGCATGTTATTAAATTCGTCCGCAATAATTGAAAAAATTAATCTATGCCTAGCTATTTTGCTTAAGTTTTTAAATTTATCAGAAACAATAATTGCTTTAAAATGAGACTCAAGGTTTTTTGCTCCTTTATGATTATGTGACTCGTCTTCAATTTCGATATAATCAGGACATAAAGATGTAGTTAGTAAGTTTTCAAGAAATTCTTTTCTAGACATAATATAAGTTGGTTATGTTCGTTTTATGGCGTATTATAACCTGGGCTTTATGACTTTTTAAAGACATGTTTTAAAATGCGTCTTTGCGAACAAAGTGAAGCAATCTAGAGCCCTTAAACGTCACTAGATTGTTTCACTTTGTTCGCAAAGACGACAATTTTGAGTGCTTTTTGAAAAAGTCATAAAGTCCAGATGACTAAGATATATGAAAATGTGAATTTTCAAAAGCACAAAAATATTTTTATTCCTAAAGTTGGAGAGTTTAATGAGAGGACGATTTGGTTTTACATTAATTGAAATTATGGTAACAGTAGCGATAATTGGAATTTTAGCATCGCTTTCAATTCCTGCTTATCAAAATCATGTGATTAGAGCTCGGGTATCCGAAGGATTACAGCTATCTGCTGTTGCTAAACATGATGTAACAGAAGAAATTATCGCCAATGAAGGGCGCTTGCCAAATAAAATGGGGGGAAATTATAAAAGCCCTTCTGCTACAGAAAATGTTAAATCTATAGAAATAACGCCAGGATCTGGTGATGTCACTATCTATTTTACTAAAAAGGCAGGTGGCGGAACTATGGTTTTACATCCTATTGTTAGTTCAACTGGAGATATTTCATGGGGCTGCACAGAAGGTACTTTGGACTCCAAATATCGACCATCAAATTGCCGTAAATAAAATGACGCCGTCAAAAAACTTAAGATTGTGACCGCGCGCAGTATACAGTCAATGGCATTCGCTTAAGAAAAAAGTGTTGTCGTTGCGAACGTAGTGAAGCAATTGTAAGATCGATTTTCAATTAGAATGCCGATCTGGATTGCCTCGCTAATACTCTTAACTAACTTCACAATTTGTACGTAAATTAATTAGTTATTCGTCTTTGCGAACCGCAGGTGAAGCAATCCAGCGGCCTTAAAGTCACTAGATTGCTTCACCTACGGTTCGCAAAGACGAGTGCAAGTTAGTTCGGAACGTTTTTCAGGCCCTGTATAAAGGCTCGCAATGACGGCATGTATTCCTTTATGGTAACTGCTCATACCCATATGCCGCTGCGCGTCAAATGGGTATGAGCAGTTACCCTTTATGTTTACATTGTAAACTATTCATGCGTAGGCCCTGATGCCATTAGGCAGTATAGTGATGACATCATTAAAGTTTTTTTGCAATTAATTGATTTTTAAGTCTAACGTAGTCAGGTAATCCATTTATATATGGTGGATATGCTTCTCCCTGAATAAGAGGCAGCAAATATTTGCGACATTCATTGGTAATACCCATGCCATCTTCTCTAATAAAAGAAGCTGGCATCTTCTTTTCTATGTTTGCGACATCTTCAAGAGGCACGCTATCTATTGACCAAGTATATGGAAAATCTGTTTCTCGTTTAATGATAGGCATAATAGCATTTTTTCCAAGCACAGCTAGCTCAACAGCTGCTTTCCCTAACGCATATGCTTGCTCTACATCCACTGCTGAGGCAATATGCCTAGCTGAGCGTTGTAAGTAGTCTGCCACAGCCCAGTGGTATTTTAAGTTTAATTCTTTCTTGATTAATCCCGCTATAACTAGGGCAACACCACCTAGTTGACTGTGGCCGAAGGCATCTCTAAGACCAGCTTCACTTAAAAACTTCCCATCAGCGTTTCGAATCCCTTCAGAAACTACAATTACACAATAACCATATTTTTCTTCACACTCTTTTACTTTAGACAAAAAATTGTCTTCATTAAAAGGAACTTCCGGAAATAATATAATATGCGGAGGTTCATGGTCTACATTTGCGGCAAGTCCGCCAGCAGCAGCTATCCATCCAGCATGACGACCCATAACTTCTAAAATGAAAACTTTAGTTGAAGATTCAGCCATAGATGCTACATCAAATCCAGCCTCGCGAGTTGAAATGGCGACATATTTTGCAACAGATCCGAATCCAGGACAGGTGTCAGTGTATGGAAGATCATTATCTACTGTCTTTGGAATACCTATGCAAGTAATTGGATAATTTAACTCTCGCCCCATTTGCGCAACTTTATTTGCAGTGTCTTGCGAATCTCCGCCACCATTATAGAAAAAATACCCTATGTCATGTGCTTTAAATACATCTAATAATCGTTTAAATTCATCACTATTATTTTGTAGCTTGTATCTACAAGAGCCAAATGCTCCAGCTGGAGTTTGCATCAATTTAGCTATATCAGCATCGTTTTCTAGTGATGTGTCAATTAGATTTTCATTTAATGCTCCAATAATCCCATTTTTTGCGGCAAAAACTTTGCCAATTTTTTTAGGGTAATGTTTAGCTGTTTGAATGACACCACAGGCAGATGCGTTAATTACTGCCGTAACGCCACCAGATTGAGCATAAATTGCATTTTTCATGTCTATTACTCCATTTATATTGCTGCTGTTTTGTATGAAGCATCATACTCAGCTAGCACAGCATCTAATTCCTCAATTAATATTAAAAGCTCACTTTGCAATTCATTTGTACTAGCCGCATCCATAGCTTTAATTTCTAGTTCCGAAACTAATTTTTGTAGTTTTGGTACACCACAAAAACAACAAGCGCCATGTAGTTTATGAGCGAGCCTTTCAATTTCAGAGACTTTTCCTTCTTTATATAACTTGAAGAACTCACTTCGATTGGTTTGTAATTCTTGCACGAAGTCAGAGAGAAATTCAACCGCTAAATTATGATTTCCAGATGCCTTTTTGACGCAGTTTGCCCAATTAATAGGAGAAGATGAAACTATATTTGTTAATTTTAAAAGATTATGTAACAGATAGTTTTCGTCAATTGGTTTTTCAATGCATAAATTTACGCCAGAGTCTTCCAATGAGATATTTTCAATATCATTTCCATTAGCACTTATTAGTATTATCGGTGTGTTTTTATTTAAGATAGACTTCTTTCTAATAATTTTTGCTGCATCAAGGCCGTTTATCTTAGGCATTTGCAAGTCTAGAATTATTGCTGAAAATGAAGTTTTATTGCAAGCATTCACACATTGCTCACCATTGTCTACAGTTTCAACATGGGTGCTTTCACTTAATAGAGATTTCAATAGTTTTTGACTCAATAAGTTATCTTCTGCTATCAGAAGTTTAACGTTTTTTTGTTTTAACTGAGAGCGAAGATTATAGAGAGATGAGTCATTTAATTCATTTTTTTGATCATGTAAAATTGACGCAACAACTTGATGCATTTTTTTTATATTTGCAGGCTTTAAGAGCATGCCTTTGGCCCCTAATTTCTCATAGTTATTGATGAAATAATTAGCAAACAACACGGTTGGTATAGTTTGAGATTTGATTATACTAGATATTTCAGATTGATTCTCCTGAGTCACACCAATGAACGCCATCTTGTAGTCATGATTTGTAGCAAAAATTTCTTTTAAAGAAGCGATATCATTTGCAATAATGCATTCGATTTTTAAAAATTCTAGCCCATTACATAAAGACTTTAATTGCAGCTTATTATTATCGAAACAGATTACTTTAGTTTTATCTTGAGTGACTTGTTCATTTCGTTCTAAGTCGTAATTCTTGAGTTTTGCAAGTTTAATGTGAACTTTAAATGTAGTGCCTTCATCTATTTTACTCTGGATAGATATATTGCCACGCATGTGCTCAGCTAAGCGCTTACAAATTATTAAGCCTAGTCCTGAGCCACCAAATTTTCTTGTTGTGCTAGTATCTGCTTGAGTAAATGCAGTAAAAAGAGCTTTTTGTGTTTCTTTTGTCATACCAATACCAGTATCGATGATGGATATTTCTACTGTATAATCTTCTGGTGACTGATCAATCAGATTGGTTTGAATAATGACATGTCCTTGCGTGGTAAATTTAACTGCATTACTGATTAAGTTGGTGAGGATTTGCTTAATACGCCAAGGATCTCCTAGCATGGTCTTAGGAATATTATTTGCTGTGATAGGAATTAAATCTATACCTTTTTGCGTAGCATCGCGTGAGGTGAGTGCTAATACATCGTCAATACACGCTCTAATATTAGTAGCAATACTATCAAGCTGTAATTTTCCGGCATCTATTTTAGAGTAGTCTAAGATATCATTGATAATAACTAAAAGATCTTGGGCAGAAGATTTAATTGTTTTAACATAATCTAGCTGAAGTGGATCTAGTTGTGTTTCAAGTAATACGTTCGTAAATCCTATAACTCCACTCATTGGTGTACGAATTTCATGACTCATATTGGCAATAAACTCAGATTTTTGCTGATTTTTTTCTTCAGTTTTTTTCTTTTCTAAAGAAATAGCAATATTTTGCTCTTCTAAAATTTCGAGATTTTGCATCAAATCTTTTGTGGCTAATTCTATTTGATTATTTAATTCTTTAGTTGCAGTTAGGTAGGATTTTTGCAGATGCAAGCAGCCTTTTTCAATTATACTTATTTCACCAGAATTAGAAGATGGGATTTTTGTTTCAAATTCGTTATTAAGAATTTGTTGCATACTTCGCCTTAATCTAGCAATAGGGTTATAAATGCTTTTATTCAACCAATGATAGATACAAAAGGCAAAAATCAGGCTGAAACTAGCTATTAGGATGGTGAGAATTAGCATATAGTATTTGTGAAGTAATATAAAGTTATTATCTAGTTCTATTGAGAGCCATCCTAATGAGTCACTAATAGAATTAATTTTTATTTGTTTAAACATTTCATATAGCTTTAAGCCATTTTGATATTCATAATTGTATAAAATGGCTGAAAATAATGTAGCAAGAAGCACAGGTATTATGGATATTATTAAGAGTTTTTGTTTTATACTGAAGCGTTTCATGTAATAATTTGTGCTAATAAAAAAAATAAATATATCATAGCATATTAAATTTAAACATGTTGGAGTTTTCATGCAAGTAAGAACGCGTTTTGCCCCAAGTCCTACTGGTTATTTGCACGTTGGTAGTGTTCGAACAGCTATTTTTTCTTGGCTGTTTGCAAAAAAAAATAATGGTAAATTTATTCTAAGAGTAGAAGATACGGATAGAGAACGTTCAACTAAAGAATCAATTCAAACAATTTTGAATGGTTTAGATTGGTTAGAAATTGATTATGATGAAGGTCCAATTTATCAAACTCACCGATATCCACGATATTTACAAGTAATTGAAAAATTACTAGAAGAAGGTAAGGCTTATCGATGTACTTGCTCTAAAGAAAGACTAGAAAAGTTAAGAGCAGAACAAATGGCCGCAAAGCAAAAGCCAAGATATGACGGGCTTTGCAGAGAAAAAAATATTACCTTAACTGATGAAAATTCAGTCGTACGGTTTAAAAATCCAAGTTCAGGGCACGTTTCTTTTAAAGATGCGGTCTATGGTGAAATTAGCGTAGCAAATACAGAATTAGACGATTTAGTTTTGTTAAGGCAAGATGGAAATCCAACATATAATTTTGCTGTAGTGGTTGATGATATTGATATGGAAATATCTCATGTGATTAGAGGGGATGATCATATAAACAACACTCCGCGGCAAATAAATTTATTTCAGGCACTAAATGCTAAATTACCAATTTTCGCGCATTTACCAATGATTTTAGGTGATGATGGAAAGAAGCTATCAAAACGACATGGCGCAATAAGTGTTTTGCAATTTAAAGAAATGGGTATTTTACCACATGCCTTATTAAATTACTTAGTTCGATTAGGTTGGGGGCTTGGAGATCAGGAAATTTTTAGTAAGGAAGAGATGATATCTGGATTTTCTCTTGAAAACATTAGTCGCGGAGCAGCTGGTTTTGATTTTTCAAAGCTTACTTGGTTAAATCAGCATTATCAAAAGAGCGATGACCCACAACAGGTTGCCGATGCTCTAGCTTGGCATTTTGATAAAAGAGCAATTGATATAAGTAATGGTCCAGATTTAATTGAGATAGTAAAGGCTCAGGCAGAAAGATGCAAAAATCTGGTTGATATGTGTGATCAGAGCCTATATTTTTATCAAGATGAAATCGAATACGATGCAAAGATAGTACAAAAACATATAACACCAGATGCTTTAAATATTTTGAATAAGTTATCTTGTAAGCTGAATGAATTAAGTGAATGGGGAAGGGAAGAATTGCAAGAATGTTTAACTAATTTAGCAGTTTCAGAAAATATAGGATTTGGTAAAATAGCACAACCATTAAGGGTTGCTGTAACTGGGGGCAGTATTTCTCCATCAATTGATATTACTCTTAGTTTATTAGGTAGAGAAAAAGTATTAAGTCGACTTTTAAATATTTCCAAGCTGGTTTAACCTAGAAAAAGCAGTTGAGATCGTAGTAGAGCTCAACTGCTTTTTCTAGGTTTAAGGAGTACTATATGTTGGTTACCTTTTATTGTGATGCTTATGAAGATATAACTTTATTTGGTAGTGTTGCAATAAGATTTCTAGAGTTTATGCATCAAAGTGATGTTGTGCCAGGAGCAATTCTTGCTGAAGATATTCCAGGTGCCTTGCAATATTTAAAACTGGCCGTTGCAAGAGAAAAGGAAAATGAATATGCAGAACCAAAGAAAAATTATGACGATGAACAAGATGAAGTACCATTAAGTAAAAGAGCAATTCCACTAATTGCTCTTTTTGAAGCAGCAAATCAAGCAAAATGTGATGTAATGTGGCGTTGAACCTAGAATCACCTAGTATTTTTGAGAATTTTTAATAGCTTATTCGCAGCTGATTGTTCAGCCCTACGTCTGTTGTTACCAACGCCTTTTGCTTCAATGTTAAGTTCTTTTAGAGAACAAGAAATATGAAATTTTTGATCATGATCACTGCCTTCAATATGAGTCAATTGATATAATGGAAGCGAAGATTTGATACTTTGAATATATTCTTGTAGTTGAGTTTTTGGATCTTTAATATTATTTTTTATTTGATTATCGGCCAGTCTTTCTTTAAATAAATCTAAAATAATTGTTTTACATTGTTGTAGATCGCTATCTAAGTATATAGCTGCAAAAATAGCTTCTAGGGCATCAGCTAAAATTGACTCTCGTCTAAAACCACCACTTTTTAGCTCTCCCTGCCCTAAGAATAAATAGTCACCCAGTTTTATTTCCAAGGCAATATTAGCCAATGTTTCCCCCTTAACTAGAAAAGCCCGCAATCTACTAAGCTCTCCTTCGCTTTCATGGGGGAACTTCTCGTATAAAGCTTCTGCTATTACCATATTTAAAATAGAATCACCCAAAAATTCTAAGCGTTCATTATTTTTTTTTCCAACACTGCAGTGCGACAAAGATTGCTTTAAAAGGTTAGTGTTTATAAATGTATAATTTAGTCGTTTAGATAAATAATTAAGATTTGTCATGACTATCTCTGTTAATCATTTTACCAATCCTATCCCATCTTATGGTGTAGTCCTGCTTGTTAAAGCTTAGCCAAGTTAGAAAAGCTTTTCCGCGGATGTATTCATCTTGCACAAATCCCCAAAATCGACTATCAGCGCTATCATCTCGATTATCGCCCATAACAAAGTAACTATCAGGTGGAACAGTAATGTCAAAATCAATTGCTGGGAAATCTGATCTTTTAAATATTTTATGTTTTATTCCAGCAAGGTCTTCAGAATATTCAGCTACAGGAATATCAGAGCTTGGATCAGTAGTATATTTTATAAATGTTTGGTTTGCGGTGACTCCATTTATAGATAATATTTTATTTTTATATGAAATCACATCACCAGGAGTGCCAATAATTCTTTTTATATAATCAAAGTTGGGATCTGGTGCCCAGCGAAAAACTACTATATCACCAGTTTTAGGGTTAGAGATAGGTAATACTTTTTTTTCAATTACAGGTAGCCTAATTCCATAAATAAATTTATTTACTGCTACAAAATCTCCAACTAGCAAAGTTGGCTCTAAAGAACCAGATGGAATTCTAAATGGTTCTATTAAAAAAGAACGAAGTAACAGAACTATTAAAAAAATGGGAAAAAATGAACGAGACTGTTCTATGATGAAATTTGGTTTAGCGTTAGGAGCGCGTTTTTTGGCAAAATAAATAATATCTAATAAATATACTAAGCCAGTTATGGCAGATAAAATTAATAACCAAAAGGCAAAATTCATTATTGTATTTCCTTACTTTTTTTGATCTGTTTGAAAAACAGCCATGAATGCTTCTTGAGGAACTTCCACTTGGCCAACTTGTTTCATTCGTTTTTTTCCAGCTTTTTGTTTTTCAAGAAGTTTCCTTTTTCTAGATACGTCACCGCCATAGCATTTTGCGATAACATTTTTTCGAAGCGCTTTTACAGTTTGTCTGGCGATTATGTGGCCTCCAATAGCTGCTTGAATGGCTACATCAAACATTTGTCTTGGAATTAACTCACGCATTTTTTCTGTAAGCAATCTACCTCGTGATTGGGAAGCGCTTCTATGGACGATAACTGAAAGAGCGTCAACTTTTTCGCTATTAATCAATACATCCATTTTAACTAAATCCGCCTTTTCGAACTTAAGAAAGTTATAGTCAAGAGAAGCATATCCTCTACTAACAGATTTTAGCCTATCAAAGAAATTAGAAACTACCTCACTCATAGGCATATCGTAAGTTACAGATACTTGTCTGCCGCTATATGTCATATTAACTTGCACCCCGCGGCGCTCTATACATAATGTTATTACTTGTCCTAAATAAGCTTGTGGAACAAGAATATTCGCTCTGACAATTGGTTCAAACATAGATTCTATTTGCTGAACAGGCGGCAACATAGAAGGATTATCTATAAGTAATGTCTCACCTTTAGTATTAATGATTTGATACACTACTGTGGGAGCTGTGGAAATTAATTCAAGATCGTATTCTCTTTCTAATCTTTCTTGAATAATTTCCATATGTAACATACCTAAAAACCCGCATCTAAAGCCAAATCCTAAAGCTTCTGATGATTCTGGTTCATAGAATAAAGATGCATCATTTAAGCTAAGTTTAGCCAGAGCTTCTCGAAAACTTTCAAAGTCATCTGAGCTAATAGGAAAAAGACCGGCATATACTTGGGGTTTAATTTTTTTAAATCCTGGCAAAACCTGAGAAGAGGGATTTTTAAGTAAAGTTAATGTATCACCAACAGGGGCTCCTTGAATTTCCTTGATTCCAGCTACAACATATCCAACCTCACCAGTATTTAGTGCAGTTTGAGAGGTTCTTTTAGGTGTGAAAATTCCAACTTCATCAACAACATAACTTTTGCCAGTTGACATAACTTGCATTTTGTCGCCACATTTTAGTGAGCCATTAACTATCCGGACTAAAGAGACAACACCTAAGTAGCTGTCAAACCAAGAATCAATAATTAGAGCTTGGAGTGGTGCGTCAATTATTCCAATTGGTGGTGGAACTCTTTGAACGATGGCTTCTAATACATCTTCTACTCCAAGCCCACTTTTTGCGCTACACGTTATTGCATTTGATGCATCAACGCCAATTATGTCTTCAATTTCCTCTTTAACTCTAGCTGGCTCTGCTTGGGGCAGATCTATTTTATTTAAAATGGGTATGACATCGAGTGATTGATCAATTGCTGTATAACAAACTGCCACTGTTTGGGCTTCAACGCCTTGAGCAGCATCGACAACTAGTAATGCTCCCTCACAAGCGGCAAGAGAACGCGAAACTTCGTAGCTGAAATCAACATGTCCTGGAGTATCAATAAAATTTAATAAATAAGTATTTCCATCTCTTGCCGTATATTTAAGAGATACGCTTTGAGCTTTAATTGTTATGCCACGCTCTCGCTCGATGTCCATCGAATCCAAAACTTGAGCAGCCATTTCTCTATCAGATAGCCCACCACAAGTTTGAATAAAACGATCTGCCAGGGTTGATTTGCCATGATCAATATGCGCTATAATCGAGAAATTTCTGATTTTAGATAAGTCGTTCAAAATGAAATTATCCATTATTAAGTTGCCGTATTGTAGCCTAAATTTCTGGTTTTAGTAAGATATGGCACATTTTTATTAACTGATTAGAAAGATATATGTTTTACCTGGTCTATACATGATATTCTATAGAGCTAATTATATAAGTAAAAAAAGGACATGTTTTAATCATGGTTTATTCAGCTAAAGAAGTTACTTTGATAAGTATCGAAGACGAGTTAAAACAATCTTATCTTGATTATGCAATGAGTGTAATTGTAGGGAGAGCGTTACCTGATGTGCGTGATGGATTAAAGCCAGTACATCGTCGTGTTCTCTATGCAATGAATGAATTAGGTAACGATTGGAATAAACCATATAAAAAATCAGCTAGAGTCGTAGGGGATGTTATCGGTAAATATCATCCGCATGGCGATACAGCAGTTTACGATACTATTGTTCGTATGGCGCAAAATTTTGCTATGCGCTATATGTTGGTTGATGGTCAAGGTAACTTTGGTTCAATAGATGGTGATTCACCAGCGGCTATGCGATACACAGAAATCAGAATGTCTAAGCTTGCACATGTTTTGTTAGCTGATTTAGAAAAAGAAACTGTTGATTTTAGTCCTAACTATGATGGAACAGAGTTTGCTCCATCAGTTATGCCATCAAAAATACCAAATATTTTAGTAAATGGTTCTTCAGGAATAGCAGTTGGTATGGCTACTAATATTCCACCACATAATTTAACAGAAGTTTTAGATGCATGTTTAGCTATTACTAATAATAAAGACATTACTATAGATGCGTTAATGGAAATTATCCCAGGCCCAGATTTTCCAACTGCCGGTATCATAAATGGTCGAGCAGGCATCGTAGAAGCTTACCGAACTGGCCGCGGGAAAATATCTATGCGGGCTAGAACAGATATCGAGACTGATAAGCAATCTGGTCGGCAAGCAATTATAATTAATGAATTGCCATATCAAGTAAATAAAGCCAGATTGGTTGAAAAAATAGCTGAACTTGTGCGGGACAAAAAACTAGAAGGAATTTCTGCGCTTAGAGATGAATCTGATAGACAAGGAATGCGGGTTGTTATTGAGCTTAAGCGTGGAGAAGTTGCAGAAGTAGTATTAAATAATCTTTTTGCTTACACACAAATGCAAAATGTATTTGGGATAAATATGGTGGCTTTGGTTGATGGCCAACCAAAAACCCTAAACTTGAAACAAATTCTTGATTGTTTCTTAAAGCATCGTCGAGAAGTTGTTACTAGAAGATGTATTTTTGAGTTAAAAAAGGCTAGATCTAGGGCGCACGTATTAGAGGGTTTAGGAATAGCACTGGCAAACATCGATGAAATGATAGCTTTAATAAAATCCTCCCCAACTCCGCAGGAGGCTAAGGAAGGATTGCTTGCTAAAAAATGGCAACCAGGATTAGTTAAAGCAATGTTAGAAAAATCTGGTAATAGCGACGCATGTAGACCAGAAGATATGTTGGCTATTTATGGGTTACACACGGATGGATATAATTTATCTCCAGAGCAAGCACAAGCAATTTTAGAGCTAAGATTGCATCGTTTAACAGGTCTGGAGCAAGATAAAATATTAAATGAATTTGAAGAGTTGTTATTAGCTATTAAAGGATTATTGGATATTTTAGCTTCTAGTCAGTTGTTAATGGATGTGATTCGTCAGGAAATCAAAGAAATTAAAGAACAATTTGGTGATAGTAGACGTACCGAAATTATGGCATCAAGAGAAGACTTAACTATTGCTGATTTGATAACAGAAGAAGATGTTGTGGTTACACTTTCTCATCAAGGTTATGTTAAATATCAGCCATTGTCAGATTATAAGGCACAAAAAAGAGGTGGCAAAGGAAAGTCGGCGACTAATGTCAAAGAGGAAGATTTTGTTGCTAAATTGGTTATAGCTAGCACTCACGATACATTATTATGTTTCTCTAATCATGGAAAATTATATTGGCTAAAGGCGTATGACTTGCCATTAGCAAGCAGAGCGTCTAGAGGAAAACCAATTATTAACGTTTTATCTCTAGCGGAAGGAGAGTCAATAAACGCAATGCTACCAGTTAGAGAATATTTAGAAGATCGCTTTGTATTTATGGCTACAAAGTTTGGGACAGTTAAGAAAGTTCCATTAACGGCGTTTTGTAGACCAAGAAGCTCTGGAATTATTGCTATAGCACTGGATGAAGGTGATTTATTAGTTGGTGTTGATATAACTGACGGCACACAAGACATCATGTTGTTTTCTGATTCTGGTAAAGTCATTCGTTTTGGTGAAGATTTAATTCGACCTCTTGGTAGAACTGCAAGAGGAGTTCGTGGGATTCGCCTAAAAGATTCACAAAGTGTAATTTCTCTAGTAGTTGCTAAATCTGAAGGTACAATCTTAACCGCCACAGAGTTTGGCTACGGAAAACGAACCAATGTTGACGAGTATCGAGTAACTGGGCGTGGTGGCCAAGGTGTAATATCTATTCAAGTAACAGAAAGGAATGGTAATGTTGTGCGTGCAGTTCAAGTATCTGATACGGATGAAGCAATGTTAATTACCGATCAAGGAACTTTGGTTAGATTCAAAGTTGGTGAGTTATCAATTATAGGTAGAAATACGCAAGGAGTACGCCTAATCAATGTTTCATCAGGCGAGCGCGTTGTTGGTATGCAGAAGATTGAAGAGCTAAATGGCGAAGATGATTCGCAAAATATTGGCAGTGATGATATTTCTGATATTGATGAGGAAGATGTTGATGAAATCTAGAGGATATAACTTTGGTGCAGGCCCTGCAGCTTTACCAGAGGTTATATTAAAGCAGACTCAAGCAGAACTGCTAAATTGGCAAGAAAAGGGAATGTCAATTTTAGAAATCGGGCATCGAACTAATGATTTTATGGAGTTAATGGAGAAATCACAAGTTTTACTTAGAGAGTTATTATCTATCCCCCAAAATTATCATGTTTTATTTTTAGGCGGTGCAACAAGAATGCAATTTGCTATGTTGCCTATGAATCTCCTTTCTAAGGATAAGCAAGCTGGATATTTTATTTCTGGTGTTTGGTCCAAAATTGCTTATGAGGAATGCAAACACTTGAAGAGAGCATATTGTGTTGCCAGTACGGAAAATACTGGATTTACTAAAATACCGGAACCAATTAACTGGCAATTGCAAGATAATACCGCATATGTGTATTTCTCATCGAATGAAACAATCAATGGTGTGCAGTTTGGTGAGTGCCCGCAATTTGGCGATATTCCAGTTATTTCTGATATGACTTCAAGCTTTTTAAGTGAGCCTGTTAATATTCAAGATTATGGAGTAATTTTTGCAGGATCTCAAAAAAATGTTGCACCAGCTGGTTTGACAATCGTTATTGTTAAAGATGAACTATTGCGAGGACAGCCAGAATATCCAATTCCGACTATGTTAGATTATAGAACTTATGTAAAACATAATTCATTCTATGCTACTTTACCAACATTTAATTGTTATATGGCTTATCAAATGTTTGAGTGGATTAAAGAGCAAGGTGGCGTGAGCGAGTTGCAAAAGTTAAATGTAGCAAAAGCGAAAAAACTTTATGATTACATAGACAATAACTCTTTTTATAAGTGTAATGTTGATACGAAGTCTCGTTCGATTATGAATGTTTGTTTTACTATAGCTAATAAGGATTTAGAGCCTGCTTTTATTGCTAAAGCCAGTGATGCTGGGCTTTTGGCTTTAAAGGGTCATAAAATGGTAGGTGGGTTGCGTGCTAGTATCTATAATTCTATGCCAATGGCTGGAGTGGATGCATTACTTAATTTTATGGATGAATTTGCCAAGACTAATTAGCAATGAAAAAAAAATATTTAGTAAGCGAGTGTTCTGCAAAAATATGTGGGGAAGTTGTGCTTTTGGGAGATAAATCTATCTCTCATCGGGCAATAATACTTGGAGCGATTTCGACATCTATAACTACGATTTCTAATTTTTTATTTTGTGAAGATTGCATGGCAACCCTAAAAGCTTTTCAGCAGATGGGGGTTAAGGTCGAAATCGTACAAAATAAAGTTATTATTCACGGTGTTGGGAGATTGGGATTTAAAAAGCCAAATGCAGCGATAGATTGCGGAAATTCTGGCACAACTATGCGTTTATTAGCTGGAATATTAGTTGGCCAGCCTTTTATCTCTAAATTAATCGGTGATAAAAGTTTATCTGTGCGACCGATGGATCGGATAATTAAACCACTTAAGCAAATGGGTGCAGATATTTCCGCAAAAAATGGCCATGCACCAATTTTAATAAAAGGGGTTGATACATTAACAGGTATAACTTACGATGAGTTAGTTACAAGCGCTCAAGTAAAATCATGTCTTTTATTTGCCGGAATGTATGCTAAAGGGGAAACAACAATCTTAGAAACTGGTCATATGCGCGATCATACGGAAAGAATGCTCACAGCATTTTCATATCCGATATTTAAATCTGGCTGTAGTTTAACTATTAGTTCAAAAGATGAGTCACCTGGAACAAATGTGCTTGTTCCAGGTGATATTTCTTCCGCGGCATTTTTTATTATTGCAGCCACTTTAATTCCACACTCAGAGATTATAATAAAAGATGTAGGGATGAACCCAGGAAGAATAGGAGTTATAAAAATTTTAAATTTAATGGGAGCATCAATAGAAATAGTTAATAAAAAATTATTTGGAGAGGAGCCAGTTGCGGACATTATTGTACGATCTGCGTCTTTGGAAGGTATAGATATTCCTTCATCATTAGTACCAATATCGATAGATGAGTTTCCAGTAATATTTATTGCCGCTGCATGTGCATCTGGGCAAACCTTATTGCATGGAGCCAAAGAACTTAGATATAAAGAGAGTGACAGAATTTCAACCATGGTTACTGGTTTGAAAGAGTTAGGGATTGATGCAAGTGAATTAGATGATGGAGTTTATATTCGCGGAGGTAAAATACATGGCGGAATAGTTGACAGTTGTCATGATCATCGAGTTGCTATGGCTTTTGCTGTAGCTGGATTTGTTGCAAGTGCGCCAGTTACTATAAAAAATAGTGATTCAATAGCAACTTCTTTCCCGAATTTCATACAAATAGCTAATAAACTACAATTAAAAATTAGAGAGTATCAATGAGTAATATGTGTGATGTTCCAGTTATTACTATAGATGGTCCAAGCGGTACAGGCAAAGGCACATTATCATATAAGCTTGCTAAATATTTAGGTTGGCATTTTCTAGATAGTGGAGCAATATATAGAGTTCTTGGTATTGCTGCAGTAAAATCTGGAGTTAGTTTTGATTCCGTGGATGATCTAGTAGAGCTTGCGTTAAATTTAGATTTAAAATTTATTGCAGAAGATGATTTTGTAATAAAGATTTATTTAAATAACACAGATGTAACTAATGATTGTCGCTCTGAAGTTGCAGGGCAAAATGCCTCAAAAATTTCGTCTATACCTCAGGTAAGAGAGGCTTTGTTGGCAAGACAGCGAGCCTTTGCACTTTCTCCTGGCCTTGTTACTGATGGCAGAGACATGGGGACAGTTGTTTTTCCAAATGCGCAATTAAAAATATATTTGGATGCTACACCAGATGAAAGGGCAAAGAGAAGGTTTTTGCAGTTGCAGGGCAGAGGAATAGATGTTAGCCTAAAGCAGGTTTTGGATGAGCTAACCGAGCGAGATATAAGAGACATGGCAAGATTGCACGCGCCTCTCAAAGCAGCTCCAGATGCAATTTTAGTAGATACAACGGGATTAACTATTGTACAAGTGTTTGCAAGTATATTACAATTAGTTCGGGAAAGTTTTAGATAGTAGTATCGTGAGTTGCTTACAAGTCACAACCTTCTGTTTTTTCTACAATTTTCTACAAGAAACCAGGTTTAGTTCTACAGTATTGTTTCATATCTTTTATGTTCGAGATGGTTTTTTGAGTATTGGGGGGGGTATATTTTGTGTATTCCTAATTTTTTATTTAATTGAGTTTATTAACATGTCTGAGAGTTTTAAGGATTTATTTGAAAAGAGTATCGTCGGTGCCCAGTTTTATCCTGGTGCAATAATTTCTGCTAAGGTTATTGGAATCGAAGATGATTATGTAACCTTAAATGCTGGTTTGAAGTCCGAAGGTATTGTCGCCATTGAAGAGTTTTACGATAAAAATGGTGAGCTAGAAATTAATTTAGGCGATACAGTTGAAGTTGCTCTGGATTCTGTTGAAGACGGTCACGGTGAGACGCTACTTTCAAGAGAAAAAGCGAAACGCCAAGAATCATGGCGCAAGCTCTCTAAGTCTCATGAAAATAATGAAACAGTAATGGGTTTAATTTCTGGAAAAGTAAAAGGTGGTTTCACTGTTGAGATCGGTACTATCCGTGCCTTCCTTCCAGGTTCTTTGGTTGATGTAAGACCAGTTCGCGACCCATCTTATTTAGAAGGTAAAGAGCTAGAATTCAAAGTTATTAAAATGGATATCAAGCGCAATAATATCGTTGTTTCACGCAGAGCAGTTGTGGAAGAAGAAAGTAGCGCAGATAGACAAGCATTGCTTGATTCATTGCATGATGGTCAAGAGTTGCATGGTGTTGTTAAAAATCTTACTGATTATGGTGCATTCATTGATTTGGGTGGCATTGATGGTTTACTACATATCACTGATATATCTTGGAAGAGAGTTAAGCATCCAAGTGAGTTATTATCAGTAGGTATGGATGTTAAAGTTAAGGTTCTTAGCTTTGATAGCGAACGTAATCGTGTTTCATTAGGTATGAAACAACTTGGTAATGATCCATGGGTAGATTTAGTTGAACGTTATCCAATCAATAAGAAAATAGAAGGTAAAGTAACAAATATTACTGATTATGGTTGTTTCGTAGAAATTGAAGAAGGTGTTGAAGGTTTAGTTCATATGTCTGAAATGGATTGGACAAACAAAAATGTTCATCCAAGTAAAGTTGTATCTTTAGGTGATGTAGTTCCAGTTATTGTTTTAGAAATAGATGCTGAACGTCGTAGAATATCTCTTGGTATGAAGCAATGTGTTGGTAATCCATGGCAAAACTTTGCTCAAACTCATAACAAAGGTGAAAAAATTAGTGGCAAGATTCGTTCAATCACTGATTTTGGAATCTTTATTGGTTTGGATGGTGAAATTGATGGTTTAGTACATTTATCTGATATTTCATGGTCTGTTCCAGGAGAAGAAGCAGTTAAGCAATTTAAGAAAGGCCAAGATTTAGAAGCAGTGATTTTAGCTATTGATGCAGATCGCGAGCGTATTTCGTTAGGATTAAAACAATTAGATGGCGACAATTTTGGTAGTTACCTAGAAGCTAATCCAAAAGGTTCTGTTGTAAAAGGTAAAGTTATTTCAGTAGATCCTAAATTAGTTACAATTGAGCTATCAGAAGATGTAATTGGCACGATCCGAGTTAATGATTTATCTGAAGATAAAGTGGCGGATGCAACAACAATTGTAAATGAAGGCGACGAAATTGAAGCTAAGATAATGAACGTTGACAAGAAGAATCGCACAGTAACTTTATCTGTTAAAGCTAAAGATGCTCAAGAAGAAGCAGATGCTATTAAAAAGTACTCTAAAACTTCTGAAGTATCAGCAACTTTAGGTGATTTACTTAAAGAAAAAATGGCAAATAAAGACAACAAAGATAACGAGTAATAAAATTCTTTGACTCAAATGAAGCCCTGTTTTATGCAGGGCTTTTTTTTTGAAGAATTAATGTTATAAAATAGACTCAGGATTATAAGGATTTTTTATGCGTTTTTTGGCTATCATTTTCTATTTAATACTTATTTTTATTGGGGTAAGCTTTGCGGCTCTAAACGCTACATCTGTGCAAGTAAATTTTTATTTTAAGACCATACAAATGCCAATTTCTGTATTAATGGTTTTTATGGTTGGAATAGGTGTAATTATAGGATTTGTTATATTTTTATCACGATACTGGAACTTAAAAACCATGCATCGTAAAATAAAGAACCAATTAAAATTAACTGAACGAGAAATAAAAAATTTAAGATCTATACCAATTCGTAATGAGGATAGTACTTTTTAGGAATAATTAAATTGATAATAAATTTATGGCCACTATTATTGCCTGCTGCAGCATGGTCAGGATGGTCTCTTGCGAAAAGGCAGCTATCAAGTAAATCTAATGATAACTCTAATCAATTTTCTAGAGAGTATGTGGTTGGGTTGAATTACCTTTTGAATGAGCAGCCAGATAAGGCGGTTGATATATTTATTAAGCTACTCGAGGTTGATAGTGAAACAGTTGAAACCCATCTAGCATTAGGTAGTTTATTTCGTCAACGAGGAGAAGTTGATAGGGCTACCAGAATCCATCAGAATTTAATTGCACGCCCACAATTAAGCTTATACCAACGCAAAGAGTCACTAATGGCTTTGGCTAGAGATTATATGAGCGCTGGTTTTGTAGATAGGGCAGAAAGAATTTATTTAGAGGTGGTTGCGCTTGGAGGAGATCGAGAGCTTTCTAGTTTACGAGGGTTGTTAATTATTTATCAGCAAGAAAAAGAATGGGAAAAAGCACTAGATATTATAAAAAAATTAGAGCTTTCAGCTGGAGTTAGCTTACAAGCAGAAACTGCACATTATTATTGTGAAATTGCTTTACGAAATTTGAAAAACAATCAAACAGATAAAGCTTTTCAAGCTATGAAGCAAGCATTATCTGTTGATAAACAGTCTGTGCGTGCTAGTTTGATGTTGGCAGACTTTGAAGTTAAAAATGGCAGATATAAGCAAGCTATTAAAGCCTTAAAGAGAGTTCCCGATCAAGATGCAGAATTTTTAAATGAAATAATTGAACCATTAGTTCTATGTCACAGAGAGTTAGATATAATGGATGAGTGTATTGATTATTTAGAGCAGAAATTACCAGATTACCCAAGGGCCTCAGTTATTTTTGTTATAGGGGAGTATTTAAGTAAAGAAAAAGGAGTAGATTTTGCTATAGATTATGTATCAAGTCATTTAGGAAAACATCCATCGATTCGAGGATTAAATAAACTAATTCATTGGCATTTAGAGTCAGCACATGGCAAAGTGCGAGATAAATTACAGATGCTATATGCAATAACCACAAAATTTCTTGAAAACAAACCAATTTACCGGTGCCGTAATTGTGGATTTGCTGGGCATTTACTGCATTGGCATTGCCCTAGTTGTAAGGAATGGGGTAGTATTAAGCCAATTCATGGATTAGAGGGTGACTAGGAACTTTTTCAGATCAAAGGTTTTTTTATGAAATACAATTTAATAGTAGCGTTAGACTTTTCTTGTAAATCAGACGCGTTAGCTTTGGTCGATAAATTAGACCCAGATAGTTGTGCATTAAAAATTGGGAGTGAGATGTATACTTCCTTAGGTCCTAGTTTTGTTCAAGAATTAGTTGCAAGAAGATTTAAAGTATTTTTAGATTTAAAGTATCATGATATTCCAACTACAGTGGCCAAGGCTTGCGCAGCTGCATGTGATTTAGGTATTTGGATGATAAATTTGCACGCATCTGGTGGCTTAAAAATGATGGAAGCTGCAAGAAAGGCTGTAGATGCGTTTGGGTCTAATAAGCCTATATTAATTGCAGTAACAGTTTTAACTAGTATGCAAAGTTCTGATTTGACTTCCATTGGTATCGCAGAAAATTTAGAAAATCATGTAGGTAATTTGGCTAAAATTGCTAAATCAGCTGGTTTAGATGGGGTAGTATCGTCTGCTGTAGAAGTTCCCTTGATAAAAGAGATTTGTGGCAATGATTTCTTAACTGTAACTCCGGGAATTCGTTTGGCTACAAATAACTCAGATGATCAGGAGCGAGTTATGACTCCTAAAATGGCGCTTGCTTTAGGAAGTGATTATCTAGTGGTCGGTAGACCAATTACAAAGGCTTGTGATCCGCAAAGAGCGATAAAAGAGTTATTTGAAGATGTCTGATTTTGCAATTTTAGCGGGAGTCAATGATACTGTATCTTCATCGTCCTTTGATTTAAATACATATTATTTACAGCAAATGGAGATTGATGTTTGGAAACTAAGAAGCTTGGATTCACATAAAAAGCCTTTAATATTATTTGCGAGTAGCAATAACTTAGCAGAAATGAATAAAGAGGAGCGGGCTTTATTTAAAAACATGTTGAGCTCAATTAACTTATGTTTAGATGATTTAGTAGTAAAAATTGTAAGTGATGATTTAGAAAAAGACTGTTTGCTAAGAGAAAGTAATATACTTCGCACTACATCTTTTATTCTAGTTGTTGGAGGTAGTCTTTGGGATTGGTTTACAGATAAAGTTAAAATAGTCGGGAATAAACAATATCTTTATAATAATTTGAATATATTTTTTGTTTTTCATCCTAGTTATCTATTAGCTAATCCCATTTGCAAGAAAGAAGCTTACCAGCAATTATTAAGTATAGATTTTATTAGGTAATATATTGATTCGATTCAATGTTGAAATAAACTGTGATTTTTGTAATAAAAGCTATATTTTTGATGAAATAGATATAACAATGCTGTTTAGGAAGTAAGAGTTAAAAACTATGCTAGTAGTCCAAAATCGTACAATAGACCTCTTTCGAAACTATAATGTAGAGGAGGAAAATTGCCGCACCGATGCAGCGCTCGAATCTCCATGTACTGATGTCTTGTATACTCCGGTTGTTATTGCCGCATCTTCCTGCACTTCGCCATCTGCAGCGATTTTCCAAAAAAGTTTAATAAATGGTTTTTCAGTTTTAGAATTGGTAATTTGTTTAACTATTATTTGCATTATAGCTTTTTATACAAGTCCATTTACGATATCTATTCCCCAAAAAGCGCAAATTTATATAGTTACTGATGATATTAAAACAGCAATTAAGCTTGCTAAAGTTGAATCAGAAGTTCGCAAAGAAAGATTAGTATTGTCAAGTATTGATGAAAATGATTGGTCGCATGGTATGCGGCTTTATAGTATTGATTCTAAAGGTATAGTCAATGAAATAATCAAGGAATGGTATTGGCAAAAATACGATATTGCTGTTGTTTGGAGCGGATTTCAGTCAGATAAAAGTCTAGTTTTTATGCCGGAAATAAATAAAAGCACAATCAATGGTAAGTTTGTTATAAGCTCGCCTAGCTTTAATATTACAAATGTTATCATTAACCGCTTAGGAAGAGTAATGGTAAAGAATTTTGGATGAAAATGTTATTTGCCTGAAACAGGGGGATTTTTATTCAATTTTGTCTATTAATTAACCATACTTACTTTTAAGCTTTTTATAGTGTTATCTGCTATTTTTAAGATTTCAATATAAAAATTATTGATTTTTAAACAACAATCAGCAGGAGGAATATATCCCAAATGCTCAATTATGACTCCACTAAGAGTTCGAGGGCCAATGGATGGAAATTGCCAATTTAGCATTCTATTTAAATTTCTAATTGTGATACTACCATCAATAATAAAGTTTTTATCGCCTACTTTTAAAACATCCTTGCTCATGTCAGATATATCAGTTGTAAACTCACCAACTATTTCCTCTAAAATATCTTCCATTGTTACTAAACCCTGCAGCTCTCCATATTCATTTACAACAAAGCAACTCCTTCTTTTCATATTTTGAAAATTAATAATTTGGACATTAAGTGGTGTAGCCTCTGGAATATAATATGGCTGCTCAGCTATATTAATTAATTGCTCCAAATCTAATTCTTTATCTAACAATAAATTAAGAACTTTACGCAAATGAATTAGGCCGACTAAATTTTCAATACTTCCGCGATAAATTGGTACCCTAGTATGCTGAATGGTTTCTAGCTGCTCTAAAATTTTAGCCCATGGCTCATCAATATCTATCCCTATAATTTCTGATTTCGGAACCATAATATCTTCGACTGTTGCCTGCTCTAAATCTATAAGACTAAGCAACATTCCTTTATGCTCAATTGGCATAAAACTTCCTGCTTCGTGAACAACGGATCGCAACTCTTCGCCAGATAAAGCATCTCTTTGAGCTTTATCTATAGAAACTCCACACATCTTAATGAGATTATTGGCAATCCAACTAATTAAATTCACAAATGGTAAAAAAATCTTTTGTAAATAATATAATGGTAATGAAGACAAAAATGCCACTTTCTGCGGGTATAAAGCAGCAAATGTTTTAGGTGTCATTTCAGAAAAGATTAAAATCGCTAATGTTAGAATCGCTGTAGCAACTACCATTCCTGATTCACCATATAATGTTTGACCTATCAAGGTGGCTGCCATCGCTGCAAAAATATTACAAAGCGTGTTACCTATTAAAATTACACTCAACATCCTCTCAGGATGAGTTAGCATTTTATTAACTCGAATAGCTGCTTTATGCTTATTTTTGACTAGATGTCTTAGTCTATATCTATTTAGAGACATAACACCAATTTCAGCGGCTGAGAAAAAAGCGGAAATAATAATAAGAAAAATTACAACTACTGTTAAAAATGTTAGGCTTAAATGCACTTATTTTCCTTTATGTAACCAGGGTTTATGTAATCTGGACTTTATGGCTTTTTAAAAACATGTTCTAAAATGCGTCTTTGCGAACAAAGTGAAGCAATCTAGAACCCTTAAACGCCATTAGATTGCTTCACTTTGTTCGCAAAGACGACAATTTTGAGTGCTTTTTGAAAAATTCATAAAGTCCAGGTAATAAGATTCCATCCGACTGCTTTTTCTAGGTTAATACAGACTATATCCAAGATACTTTAAATTATTATTTAAGTCTATTCTGATATTGGTGTTTTTACTAGCTTTCCTCTAGAGTATCTGTACGAACCAGTTGAATGAATAAAGAAATTTACATTGTCTAATGAAATAGCATTATCTTTCAATACCAATAAGTTTTGCCCTAATCTATCAACCGGAGATTTATCTCCTTTAGGAATTAAAATATCTTCTTTCCTTACAAAAATAGAAATATAAGCTTCATTCAATTTTTGTGATTTAGTTTTTATAAAATTAACAACTTCTTCTTCCGTTGCATATACTGGCCGCGATATAACTTGTTTTTTTATGTTATAAACTATCTGCTCCCATGATTGCAGCTTTACTCCTTCAAGAGAAAACAAGCTAATATACACTTCGATAAGAGCGTTTTCTAAAGCCGCTCGTCTTGAAATAAAATCTGACGATAAGGTACTATCCCCACCAATTGAATCGAGCTTAATGGCTAAGGCGTCGCGCATTTGCTTGATTTTTTTTCCAAGGATTAATATAAAATTTGTCTCATCCCAAGAACCAGCCGCAATGGCCTTATCTAAAGCGGAAATAAAATCAACTGCTGTTTTTCTTATTTTCTCATCCATGTTCACTTCTTAAAAAATATTATTTCTTAATAAATTTTTGCTCTTGCTCGCCAGAAACACCTTCCAATAATTTTTTACTATCGCTACTGATGTTAGATTTAATCTCATTAATACTATTAAGAAACTTATGCCTATTTTCAGACATCTTTTTAACATCATCTTGAGATAAATTCCCATTGGCTTTTAAATCACGAAGTTTTTCCTGGGCAACTGTGATTAATTCTTCTAGCTCTGAAACCACATACTCACATTTTTTTGATGAGTCAGTTTCCATGCTGAGTATTTTTCTAGTTGTTTGAAGGAACTCCTTCAGCTTCTTAACCTGTTGTTCCATATAATTGTACAAGTCATTGTCATTGACCATCAACGCCACCCCAATACATTTTCTTATTAACTAATTGTAGCAGAAATCACATTAAGAAAGCGTTAAAAAACAAATATTTTTCTTCAGTCTGCCTTTTAAAGCGGCATAATGACTTAGGAACTTAGTCATACATTAGTTCATCCAGTGGAGTATAATCTCTGCTAGGACCCCCTTGTATCAACTCATTTACAACGTCAGTTAAACAAAGTAAACGCAGCGCGTTTGGTGTTACCTCATCAAAAATAACTTGCGTTCCAAGTAAAGCTCCTTCCGCATCGTTAAAACTCAAGCCAAGTCCATAGCCAAGACATAATGAGCTGAGTTGATCTGCCCTTCTTGCAATAGCAGGAAGCAGACCTGTTACTGAAAAAACTTCCTCGTAACTAACAAAACGGTCATTCAAATAAAACTTAGCATTCATCTTTGTGGCAATTAATGCCATACATTTAGAAATATCCTTTTCCATTTATCGCCACCATGGTCTAGATGATTTGATTGGTCCTGCTATAAAAAGACGCAGCCAGCGCAAAAATACTGGTAGAGTAAAACCATAATGTTCGATTATAGCAAAAAATATGGCTGAAAAAATCACTATAACTCCAGTCCACACTCGAATATGCATTAAAAATATAAATATTGGAAACGCCGCTCTGGCATCAACCATAAAAAATCTAGCGTTTCTAGCTGAGTCACGCCAATGCGCCGTTGGTGCAAAACTATCACCCGCCATCTATAGTCTCCATAACTAGGATTATAATATGTCTCAGAACCTGCTCTCACAAACAATGCCAAAAGGTGAGTAAATTTATTCTGGACTTTATGACTTTTTCAAAAAGCACTCAAAATTGTCGTCTTTGCGAACAAAGTGAAGCAATCTAGCGACGTTCAAGGGCTCTAGATTGCTTCACTATCGCTCGCAAAGACGCATTTTAGAACATGTCTTTAAAAAGTCATAAAGTCCAGTTATTGTAAATATCAAATAATGTATATTACTATACTAACATGACTCAAAATCAAAAAACATCTCTTCGCGATAATTGCCTAGCAGTGCGCAAATCTATTAACAAACGATCTCAAAAATTAGCATCTTCCATCATTTGTAAAAAAATTAACTTTTTGCAAAATTATATTAATGCTGAAAGTATTGGCTTATACAAGCCAATCAATAATGAAATAGATCTTTCCTCACTTTTTAATAATTCTAAAAAATTTTACTACCCTAAAGTATTCGGCAAAGAAATGAATTTCATAAAAATTGATGCTTTAACTAAATTTGTTAAAAATAAATGTGGTATTGAGGAGCCAATTGGTAATCTAAATGATGGTGTAGACGTTACAAAATTAGATCTTATTTTTGTACCTTTAGTTGCTTTTGATCACAATAAAAATAGAATTGGCATGGGTTTAGGATATTATGACCGCTATTTAGCACGCAATAAAAATACATTTTTAATCGGAGTTGCTTACGAGTTTCAAAGACAAGAAGATATACAACCGGATCCATGGGATATTAAACTAGACTTAATTTTAACCGAAAATAGAAATTATATTTAGATAATAGTATAATGTCAGCATTTTTAAATGCCTTCAGGATTATTATGTTTATTACCAATAAAGTAGAAGAAATATCTAAAAAATTATTTGAAATATTACCAGATAGCGTACAAAATCTTGACACAGAAATTAAACAACAATTTCATGATATTTTGCATTACGCATTTAATAAATTAGACTTAGTCACGAGAGAAGAGTTTGATGTTCAAGTAAAAGTTTTAGTTAGAACTCGTGAAAAAGTGGAACAACTAGAACAAGAAATTAAAAAAGTCTAATGAAAGATCTCAGAGGCTGTCTTCAGAGTAGACTGTGAAGATAGCTTCTCAATAGATTATTTATTGGGAGTTCCATAAGTCCTAATTTCTCCAAGGAAGATGAGAATATGAACCTAGCTATAATAAAAACCAGAAGTATCATTGGAATAAAAGCCCAAGAAGTAGATGTCGAAGTACATTTGTCAAATGGATTACCCGGATTCTCTATTGTTGGATTACCACAAATAACTGTCAAAGAAAGCAAAGATAGAGTAAGAAGTGCTATTATGAACAGTCATCTTGAATTTCCAAGTAGACGAATAACTGTAAATCTTGCACCAGCTGATCTACCTAAAATTGGCAGTAGTTTTGACTTACCAATAGCCATTGGAATTTTAGCGGCAT
>MHBB01000081.1:3054-7865 GCA_001803185.1 Legionellales bacterium RIFCSPHIGHO2_12_FULL_35_11 | reverse complement strand
ATGAGGCGGCTTTGGTTAGAAATAATAAAGTTTTTTCGGCCAACAGCCTAAGTTCTATTTATAGCTATCTTTGTGGTAATAGTCAGCTAAACTGTCTTCCGAGTAAGCCAGAAGAATACAATAATGAGCAGAAATATGATTGGTCAGATGTAAAAGGACAACATCATGCAAAATTAGCTATGGAAGTTGCCGCGAGTGGTGGGCATAGTATTTTACTTAGTGGGCCACCTGGTAGTGGAAAAACTATGTTGGCAAAAAGATTTAGTACTATTTTACCAAACCTAACAGAGGATAAAGCACTCGAGTGTTTAGCAATAAACTCCATTCACTCTAAAAAAACTAGCTATAACTCATGGTTAACTCCTCCATTTAGATCACCACACCATACATCTTCGCCAGTTGCTTTAGTTGGCGGTGGCAACCCACCAAAACCAGGTGAAATTTCTTTAGCCCATAATGGCGTGCTATTTTTAGATGAGCTTCCTGAGTTTAGTAGGCATGTTTTGGAGACATTGAGAGAACCTCTAGAATCTGGAATTATATTTATTTCTAGAGCAGGGATTCAAATCGATTTCCCAGCTAAATTTCAACTTATTGCTGCGATGAATCCTTGCCCTTGCGGAAATTTTGGTAATATTCGAGAAAACTGCTTCTGTTCACCAGAAAAAATCGCTAATTATCATAATAAATTATCAGGACCACTATTGGACAGAATTGATATTCAAATAAACGTTCAGCAACTTACCAATGAAGAATTAATTTCTCCAAATAAAACGGCAGCTCAGCAAAGCCAGAATTTACAGAAGAAAGTTGCCAAAATCCATGAGATTCAAATACAGAGGCAAGGGTGCTTGAATGCCCATCTTGGCGTCAAAGAAAGTGAAAAAATCTGCTTATTAGAAAATACTGAGATTACTTTCTTGAACTCAATTTTAAATAATTTACAGCTGTCAGCTAGAAAATTTCATAAGTTATTAAAAGTTGCTAGAACTATTGCGGATATGCGTGGTAGTGTAAATGTAACGTGCGACGATCTAAAAATTGCCTTGTCATTTAAGCAATCATTACAAAAAACCAGTGCAAAATATGGTCAGTAACAGGACCGTCCCATCAATGGCATTCGCTTAAGAAAATAGAATGTTTTAATTTTCGTCGTTGCGAGCACAGCGAAGCAATCCAGATCGATCCTTGAGCATAAATATGCTCTGGATTGCTTCACTACGTTCGCAACGACAACACTTTTTTCTTAAGTGAATGCCATTGGCCGTCCCATCACCGCCATTAAGTTAAGGATTTTGTCATTCCCGCGAAGGCGCACTGCCATTAAACCTAGAAAAAGCAGTTTAGATCGTAGCGATAAATCTCCAGAATGTGGCACCGAGTTATTTCAGGGAGATTCCTCGCTACGAGCTCAACTGCTTTTTCTAGACCCCTAATTCTTGGCTGCTATTAAAGCCTCGATGATTGCCATGCGCATAAAAACCCCGTTTTTAACTTGTTTTAAAATAAATGAACTCGGCCCATCTGCAACATCAGAATCTATCTCAACTCCTCGATTTATAGGTCCTGGATGCATTATCATCACATCACGCTTCGCTTGTTTTAGTTTTTCAGTAGTTATAGAGTATGATTCGATATATTGTTGGATATTAATGGCTGTATCATCTGACAATCTCTCGCGTTGCACTCTTAAAGCTATCACAACATCAGCGTCTGTAATTCCATCTTCAAGCGAAGTTGTAATTCTTCCATACTGCACAGGCTTAGGCTGCCATTGCTCAGGACAAACTAAAACTAATTCGCCAACCCTCATCAATGAGCACATGCTTTGCAACGAATTTGCGACTCTTGAATGAAGAATATCACCAACAATTGCTATTTTTAAGTTATGTAGATCAGGCTTTGCTTCCATAATTGTCATAAAATCAAGCATAGCTTGGCTTGGATGAGAATGAGTGCCATCACCCCCATTAATTATATGCTCATTATTTTTTAATATTCCAGCCATAGCTTGAGAAAAACCTGATTGCTTATGACGAATAACGAAAATATTGACTCCCATAGCAGCTAAATTTTGAATAGTATCTTCAACAACCTCTCCTTTTCTTTCTGATGAAAATTGTAAGTCTAAATTTATAGCTTTGATTCCTAGATTTTTTGCAGCTAGCTCAAAACTTACTCTAGTTCTAGTGCTATTTTCATAAAACAAATTAGCCAAAATATTTTTAGGATATTGGGGAAATTTATTGGATTTTTTAAAATAAATCGCTCTAGTCATAAGATCACTAGCTAAAGTTTGTGATAATTGGCTTATTTCTAAGAAATGCTTCATGATTATACTCTTGATTCAGTTTGCAACCACTGCTCTAAAATAACACAAGCCGCTATACTATCAACTTCTGTTTTTTTAATTTTACGATAACCACCCTCAGCATACAACTCTTCTCTGGCGGCAACTGTAGATAATCTTTCATCAACTAAGTGCACTGGTAATAAAAACCTCTCATGTAATTCCGCAGCGAATTTTTGAGCAGCTGTAGTTGTATATAACTCACTTCCATCTATACAGGTAGGCAAGCCTACTATCAATGCCTCAGGGCGCCATTGTTTAATTACAACCCGAACTTCATCCCAATTTGGAACGCCTTGTTTAGCGAATATTGTTGCAAGGGGGGACGCTTTACCAGTGATTTTTTGACCTACTGCCAGACCAATTCTTTTATATCCAAAATCAAACCCTAAAAATACTGCTTCAGGCATGACCACCGCCAGAAATTTGCTCCATATGTACACCTATAGATAATGCCGCTTCTTTCCACCTGCTGCTAAATGGCACATCATACAATATATCTGATCTAAAAGGACAAACTAACCATAAGTTATCAATTATTTCCTTTTCTAATTGATTAGTGTCCCAACCTGCATATCCTAATGTAACCAATGAGTCATTAGGGCCTTTGCCAGCCACTATTGCGCTAATTATATCATTTGAGGTTGTAATCGTCACATCATCTTTTAAAAGCAAACTCGAACGCCAATTTCCTACTGGACGATGAATAACGAAACCACGTTCTGGTTGAATAGGGCCACCAAACATTAATGGTTTCTTCGATATTTCATCTGAGGATGATTTAAGTTCTAGATGGTCAAAAAGTAATTTTACAGAATACTCTGTTGGTCTGTTTATCATTAATCCAACAGTCCCAAGCGCATGATAGTCACATATGTATATGACTGATTGGGAAAAAATAATATCCGTTTGCGAAGGCATCGCCACTAAAAAATGATTGGCCAACGACATCTGCATAGACATATATAGCAACCAATTTGAATAAGTACTTACTAACTAGTATATACCATATTACAATTTACAAATAGTAATGAGAGAACTCTGAAGTAAACCTGAATTAGAAGTTTACTTTCAAACCTGTTAGAATTTTAACTATTATTTTATTTTGCAATTAAGGTATTAAAATGCGAAAGATTTCAGCATACTTTTTATTTTTTTTTACTCTTTCAAGCTTTAGTCAAACGCTACCAACTGCTACACCTACTTTACCATTAAACAAACCACCTTTTGATGTAAAAGTTGCAAATGCTCAATTTGATAAACTTAACTTAAAATTATCAACAAACGGGCAAAATGCGAATCTTTTAAAATCAGCTATTAAAGCTTTAAAAGATTTAATGGGTAATGCTGACGATTGCATCAAGACAAACGAAAAAAAACTTAGTAGCATTGACAGCCAAATACAAGAAACAAATCCAAATAATGAAAAAGTAGACATCGCAAATACTAGCAGCAAGTCTGAAGCAGATCTGGTCTATCTTGCAAAAGAAAGAAAATCTCTGTCAAGCAAATTAGCACAATGTAGGTTGTTTTTCATACGAGCAAAAGAAGCAATTGAAGTTTATGAGGCCAACCTAAGTAAAATGAAAAAGGATGAGATTTTAGCAAAAGGAGAACCAATATGGGTGATTGTAGATAACTTTATAACAAATGAAGCGGCGACCATAAAAATCTTACCTTCTATTTTTAATATACCGACTAAAATAACTAATTTGAGTAACATTGGTTTAATATTTGCCTTAAGCTTTTTACTTTCCGGGGTAATATTTTATTCGGCGTACAATAGTAAAAAAACAAGGCAGTATCTTCATCTTAGGAAAATTCATTATCTTAGTTTTTTTATTTTAAGCTTTTCAATAGCCTCTTTATGTATTACCAGCTTCCTAACCTTTATATTTTATACTCAACAAAATGTTAGTAGCTTAATTTTAAATTTTTCAATAATTATAACCTGTTACCTATTTAGTGTGTTTTTAATATCCTTAACTTTTAATATAAAAAAAATTAAGGCTTTTTTTTGCTGGTATTCATTGGATAGCCATTTTTTTAAATCACTAATTATTTTCTTATTTAGCTTATATACCATCGCTTTCGGAGTAAAAACACTTGGTGAAAATATTAATTTTAATGAGGCAATTTGGTTACTTGGACAATCTATATTTTTATATACAGAGATATTCTTGGCTATAGGATTTGTTTATTATTTTTGTTATTCGCATAGACAAATTTCATTTATCAAAAAACATAATAAACCTATTAAATTCTTCTCAACCATTATTTTTATAAGCTGTGCAATTTTAAATATTTTTGGATATCATTCATTATCTATTCATCTAACATTTTCTGGAATTACCACATTTGCAATAATATTTGGCACAATTTTATTAGAGCAAGCCATTGGAAAACTATACACTCTTTGCTCATCAAAAGGCCCAATGCGCGTAAAAATAATTACTATTTT
>MHBB01000081.1:0-3041 GCA_001803185.1 Legionellales bacterium RIFCSPHIGHO2_12_FULL_35_11 | reverse complement strand
GATCAAACATTTGCAGAAATTTTAATTTTAAAAACCACTATCCAACTAATAACATTAATCTACGCAACATACCTTATTAGTCGCTGTTGGGAATTTACTAGCAATCGTATTGAAACAACTTTTGCATACCTAATAGAAGGGATTAAATTCGAAACATTTACCTTTCATCCAACAAGAATAATAAGTGGGATTACTGTATTTTGTGTTATGTATTTGATATTCAAAAGTATATCAACTGCCATAACTAGACACAAACAATTTGATGGCGAGGAAGAAACCCAAGTTGCTGTCGCATCTATCTTAACTTATATTGGATTCACAATTTCTGTTGTTTCTGGTTTATTAGTTTCAGGATTTGATTTCACAGGCTTGGCGATTATTGCTGGTGCTTTGTCTGTTGGTATCGGTTTGGGTTTACAAAGCATAGTAAATAATTTTGTGTCCGGAATTATTCTATTAATCGAAAAACCAATAAAACCAGGCGATAGAATCAATGTAGATGGGATTGAAGGATACGTCCAAAAAATTAGGGTACGCTCAACCCAATTACTTACCCCAACTCGCGAAGATATGATAATTCCAAACTCAGACTTAATTACAAGACGAGTAACAAACTATATGTACGGTGATAAATATCTAACAATTTATTGCGAAATTGGTATTGCCTATGGGAGTGATATAAATCTAGCTAAAGAATTGCTGATAGATATAGCATCGAAACATCCGGAAGTTTTAACAAATATTAAAAATAATAAACCACGAGTATTTTTTAGAACATTTGGAGAGAACTCAATGCTCTTTCAGCTATGGTTCTTAATAAAAGATGGCAACAAAAAAGTCCTAGTAAAAAGTGAAATGAACTTTGCCATAGAAAAAGCATTTCGTGAAAATAATATTGTCGTTGCTTATCCGCAACGGGATATTAATATCAAACTGTCTGATATAGACGCACTAAAACAACAAATGTAATTGAATTTTAAAAAAAGTATTGAGTATTCAAGTAAAACTCAGGTATGTTGTAATAGGAAGTTAATTTTAATCTACGGAGAGATTGATCATGGCAACAGGTGAGGTAAAGTGGTTTAATAATACAAAAGGCTGGGGCTTCATAACAGCTGATGGCGGTAGTGAAGATATCTTTGTTCATTTTTCTGCGGTAAATGGCACAGGGTATAAAACTTTAATCGCAGGGCAACATGTAAGCTTTGATTTACAACGCGGAGATAGAGGGTTGCATGCTATTAATGTAGTGGTATTAAATAACGTAACAGAAAGTGCTGAAACTTGAGGCATAAGACCTATTTTAGGTCAAACACTTAATATAACATGCAATACATATAAAATAGCGCTGCTGCGAGTTTAGCTGTTACTCCAAACTGTTTGCATCGAGCATACCTGTCCATAAACATTTATCTTGATTGGAAAGTCTTATGTTTAAGATAAAACATGAATAAAGGTCTACTTCTAATTAATTTAGGTACACCCGAAAAATATGATTTAAAATCTGTTAGAAAATATTTAAAGGAATTTTTATCCGACAAAAGAGTCATAGATGTACCATCTATTATTAGATATCTTTTGCTTTACGGAGCAATTTTGCCTTTTCGTGCACCCAAAGTTGCCAAATCATATAAAAAGATCTGGACTAATAATGGGTCTCCTCTTCGCTCTAATAGCGAACAATTATTAATTGAAGTTAGAAATAAAATAGATAAATCATATAAAGTTGCTTTTGGAATGCGTTATGGTACCCCAAGCATTAAAGACGCTTTAAAATATCTTGAAAGATGCGACGAAATAATCATTTTGCCTTTGTATCCACAATATTCCTCTGCGGCAACCGGTTCTTCAATTGAATACACTTTAAAAATTATTCAACAACAAGAAATTATTCCAAGTTTAAAAATAATTAGAGATTTTTTTAATAACGAGGATTATATCAATTCTGAGGCGGCATTAATTAAACCTTATGTAGAAAATCATGACTATATAATATTTAGTTATCATGGAATTCCAGAAAGACAAATAATCAAATCTGGATGTAAATTTATTTGTCATGAAGCTTGTCCTTCTAAAAACAATACAAAAAATTCAACTTCATGCTATCGCGCACAATGTTTTAAAACAACTGAGCTAATAGCTAAATCACTTAATCTTCAAAAAGCAAACTATACTACATCATTTCAATCAAGGCTTGGAAAAAATAAATGGATAGAACCATATACGGATGAGGTTCTAACAAAACTTGCAAATCAAGGTGTGGAAAATCTTGCTATTGTCTGCCCATCTTTTATTGCTGATTGTTTAGAAACTATAGAGGAAATTGGTATGCAAGCTAGCCTAGTTTGGAGAAATCTAACAGGACAGAAATTAACACTAATTCCATGCCTAAACTTTAATGATGGATTAGTTAATACTATTTTAAATTTAGCATCAGCTTCCCCCAGGGCCCACTGAAAAATATTATGCTGTCGTTGCGAACGGAGTGAAGCAATCCAGATCGATTTTCAATTAGAATGCACTTATACCACCTATGAGATACTTAACGGAAGAGAAGCCTGCTCCTAACAATATTTTTAATGCTTGGATACTTCTTTGGCTGGAGTAGCAATATAAAAGAATAAGGTGGCTTGGGTTTAATTCAGCCAGTCGTTCGGGTAATTCAGTTAAAGGTATCAGCTTCCCTCCTATGTTATAAACTTCATGCTCTTCTATTGAACGCACATCCACCAAAGTAACCTCGCTATTTTTTAAAAAATCACGCATCTCTTTTGCTGTTATGGAATGATTGACCAAGCGCAAACAATGGCCAGGATTTGCTGGATAGTGAATCTTTTGTAACGATTGATGATTTACGCATAACGAGCAATCAGGATTTTGAGATAGCTGAATTTCTCTAAATGTCATTTTTAATAAATCGGCAATTAGCAGTTTTTTCTCTAATAGCTGACCTATCCCCAATATCCATTTAAGAACTTCCGTTGCTTGTATAGCACCCAATATGCCTGGCACGACTCCCAATATACCACTTTCATTACACG
>MHBB01000080.1 GCA_001803185.1 Legionellales bacterium RIFCSPHIGHO2_12_FULL_35_11 | reverse complement strand
CATTAAAAAAATTGCATACCTCAATAAAAAAGAAATTGAATTAAAGCCCACGGATTTTGAGCTGCTTTTATTGCTAGCCAAAAATGCAGATTATACTTTAAATCGCGATAACATCATGTATGCATTGCGAGGACGTGAATACGATGGCGTTGATCGCAGTATTGATCTGCGCATATCTCATTTAAGAAAAATGCTCGGAGATAATGCACAAAAACCTTATAAAATAAAATCTGTTCATGGAAAGGGATATATTTTTATATCAAGCGCATGGGATAAGACATGAAAATATTATATATAAAAACACTTTCCGCCGTTATTTTTTTATTGATCATTTTGCTTCCCTGCATTTATCTATGGTTTGGTTTTTTATACAAAAATAGCGATCTTGATATAAACAAATTTTTAAGCGAAGGCTCATTAACCTATATTGAAAACATTTTAATGAAAACGCCGAAAAATAATTGGCAGACAATATTAAACAACCTATCGCCTAAAAATAGCGTCGCGACAATTATCTCTTTTGATACATTGCCGTTGAATAAAAAACAAAAAGCACAATTGTTGCAGGGTAAAGCGATATATATTCATGGTGCCAATTATTTATTTTTGTATTATGGCACAGAAAGAACGTTTGTGTACAAGCGTATTGGAAACACCATGTGGGCAATTAAATTGCCATTGGGTGAATCTACTTATACCCTTGTTCTTAGCAGCATAAAATGGATGATCAAAATTATTGATCTTGAATTAAGTCATCATGCACAAAAGAATTGGCCTCTTGTATTAAGTCAATTGGAAAAGCAATTCGATATTGGTTTAAAGCTTGAGACGCAAAACAATATTTTGATTCCATTGAGTATTAAAAATCAGCTAAAAACACATGAAATTGCGTTTGCTCATCAATCAGGTGTGGATCACATCTCTCACGTCTACGTTTCATTAAAAAATTCGCACACCATTCTCAAAGTGGGTCCCTTTGATAGAATGCCAGCGACCAAACAATTTTCAGTATTCCAGCACTATTATTTTTGGATATTTTCCATTATTACTATTTTGATTGTTGTTTTTCTAACAAAAATATTCAGCAGAAATGTAAAGAAAATTGATGATTTAACAACATGTTTTAGCCAGGGTGAATTTAATCATTACACATCCATCAGTCGTTTTTCGGTATTAAAAGGTATTCATACTAATGTCATTACCATGGGCAATAAAATTAACGCATTAATGAAATCCCAACAAAACATGATGCGCTTTGTTGCGCATGAAGTACGAACACCCTTATCGACAATGCAATTAGCACTGGATTCATTAAATAAAGAAGATAATTTATCGGATACTTCTAAAAAAAATATACTCAGTATTCAGGAAGATATTCAAGATTTAAATAAATTAATCAGTTATTTTTTATTGTATTCTCAGAGTGCATCGCATGAACTGAAATTAAAAAAAGAACCACTGTGTTTATATAATTGGTTAGAAAAATTAATTGAACGTTATAAATCATCAACCATTAAAATTAAATTAACCGCTCCAGATAAAGATAAAAACACGATCGTCAATTTTGATCCCAGCTTATTAAAACACGCCGTCAATAACTTAATAACGAATGGATTAAAATTTGCTGATAAAGAAATTATTGTTAGTTTGAATATTTTTAATAATAGTGTTGAGATTGGTGTTGATGATGATGGTCCTGGAATACCAAAATCGGAAATGGAAAATGTATTTAATGCTTTTGTAACATTAAATTCAAATCAAAATTTTGGAAAACATATTGGTCTTGGTTTAGCTATTGCAAAAGCGGTGGTTGACCTGCATGGTGGCTCGCTGAGGATAACAAAGTCATCGTTACTTGGTGGTGCAAGATTTGTTGTTCAAATACCATTGAATTTATAGCTAAACGCAACCGAAAAATTGGGTTCATATAACGCCCATACTCTGAAGTTTTAAGACACTTGCCCTTCCTCACCAATTAATTTGTGTTCTAGTTTTGAGTTTTGCATCTCTATGTAAAATTCCAATCAATTGACCGATCGATGTTGGAGTTGCATGCCCAAGCCCGTTCCATTGAGATTCCAGAGTGCGATACCATGATTGATCTTTAAACTCACCTTCCAAAACACTTATTTCGGATTCTAAAAAACCGTGTGATATACATTTTAAAAGTTCTGTTGAGCCAATACTTATTCTAATGCAGCCCATAGCGACTAAATGCTCATAATCAAGCTGTGTAACCTTATCCAGAGAAGCGCCATCGATCAAAAGATCAAGATTATTTTTCCACCAAGGGTGAATCTACATAAGCGCCGGAATCTGTCATTCACCCTATAATTTCAAGTAAAATCAACGGGGTGCAAAATTTTTCTGTGCAGTCGCCCTCCCGTTGACCTTGTAGTGCTCGCTTAATATTTGCACAGTACTATACTTGTCACAATGAGAAGCATCTTAAAAAGAGAGGTGTGCGTGCACATCTGTGTAAGTTCCGATGCGAGGTGACATGTGAGAAGATTTAATCCTGCAGAATTTTACAGCACCGGCAAAGACCAAAGCATTCTTGACGATAGAAATAATCTCATTGTTAAAATGAATCCGCGCGGTATGGAATTAGTAGCAGAATATTACGCAAAAAAATATCAGACTAATATTACATTGGCAAAAATCGAAATGCCTGGATTATCACTTGTAATGTACGCTGATCTCACGCATTTTGTTGCTGAAATTAATGGTTACCTGAGAACGTTAAGAAGCACGCCAGGAGATAATTATCGTCACGCTTTTTTAATTGGTGCAAGCGCTACTCACGCAACTCCGGTTGTTTATATAAGAGAAAATGGTCAAGAAGGTATTTTGCTTGCTGATTCAAAGGGTGTGAACGCATGGGCAGCGCAAACGGCGCATGATGGCTCGGGAATTAATGTGTATGCTTCTGAACTAACGCGTCAGGCTGACATGTCTTCTTGCTATACAGATGCAATGGTTTTTTGCCGAGATACCACTTCAGTAAATGCGGATACCGGTGAGTATTATATTCCTGGTTTGCTCACTCAGTTACAATCTAGAGCTGAACCACGAAGCGGATTTTTTGCAGCAAGATTGCCGAATGAATTACTTAAAACCGCACAAATAGCATCATTTGTTGGTGATAATCGAGAAGCTGATTCAGAAAAAATAATTCATAAAGGTATGACATTAGATCAATTCAGAGAACGAAAAACTGATAAAGGAGTGTTAATTAAAGGTAAAGATCAGCCAGTCGATATTGCCAGTTATGCTAGAAAAAAAGGGGCGAAGTTAGCGAATATAGCTGAAATTCAATTTTATTTAAAACAGATATCTGACCAAGCCGGTGATTTATTCATTGATACCGAAAGAAAATTATTTATTGCGGAAGCCAAAAGAATATTAAAAACACAAGGGAATCTTGGAAGTCGACTGGGTTTGCATGAATTTGCAGAAACTTTTTTGGCACGATTTAGTTCGCGGATGTCAGAAACAGAGCGCAATGCAAGACAGCAGCTGCAAAGAGTGAGTATTGCTCCAACTCCTGAAGTTTTAAATGTGTTGATTAATAGCAAATATCGCGAAAAGGATTATGCCGCGGAAGCTATTGCTGATGCATTAAAAAAAATTCAGAATGCTCGCATTCCTTTTACGGCAGCGATTCTAAATGGATTGGAAAACGCTCGGTGGGGGGCACCTGATGATTTCGCTTCGGCAATTATTGAACTTCATCAAACAAATATTCTCACACCGCAAACAGAAAATGCAGTTATAGCAGCAGCAATAAATAATAATGGTGAATTATGTAAAGACGCAACTTGCTTAAGTTATTTATTTGTACAACTCCACAAGGCAAATATTTTTACATCTGAAAATACAAATGCTGTTATTTTAAGGCATCAACTTCCTTATGATGATGGATTTAGACCATTGGATGCCGCATTTAAAATCCTTTTAGCTTCAGATGATTTTAAATCTCATAACTGGGATGCTGTGAATGCAAATCCGGAATTAAGCCGCGCTATGCAAGTGCTTGCTGATTCCGGTATTCAAACGGGCGCACCATCTGTGCCAGCATCAGTACCTGTGAATGTAGAACCTGCCGCTGCTGGCGATCCTGCTGTGGTAGCGGCTGCATCATCACAACCCGCTCAAGCAACCACTGTCCAATCAACTGCATCATTAAATGTTTCTTTTATATGGGCCGGTTCACTACGAGATTCGACCGGAATATTTAAGCCATCTGCGATAGATCGTGTTTGTGAAATGGCAAGAAAGTTACCAGATGATGGGTTTAAAATAAATTATTATTGTAGCGACAGTGAAGCACAAGCGCTGAAAAATGAACTTGTTAGAAAAGGTTTTGGAAATAAAATTAATGTATGTAGCATTGAGGGATTGTTAGAAGAATTAAAAGATGCCAAGCCTGATACTGACATAGCAAAGTACCATCAATTAATGAAATATTTTTCAGATCACAATATGCATAATCATATAAAGGAATTTTTAGCCCCTGTTATTGTTTACTTAAGAGGGGGATATTTTTTTGACACTACTGTCATGGTAGATGAAGAAATCGGCACAATTAATTTACCTCATCCTCAAGGGCCGCTTTTGGCAAGTAATCCTGTGCGTTCATCTCATCGTGGTGGTTTCGGATTTCGTCCAATGAGTGATGCTGATATGCAAAAAGGTGCTTTAGATGTATGGGCCTATGCTTCAGGTCAACCCAAAGACGAATTTTATCATGAGTTATTGGATTTATTTCTCAAGGTCTTTGAATTTGAGTTTCTTAATATGGATGATAGAAAATGGGAAACATCATCACCATTGTATGATTATACAAAAGTTGAAATCGGTCGCGCACCCAATGATGTTGTTGCGCCAATGGTTTTTCCAGTTCGGCAGCTTTCTAGTAAAGTAAGTGGAAGAATACAAAGAGAAGAAAATAATGGATTAACTATTGATGGTGAAGCTACAGGAATAGTAAAAGTAATCAAAGGATCTTGGCGGAGTATTATGCTTCCTGATATTAGGAGAATGATGCTTGGAAAAACAAATATTGGACAAGATTTCAAATATTTTATTTTAGCGCATGAGAATGCTGTAATCAAACTCGTTCAACATTATATGAGAACTTACGGCGGAGATTTCGATGACAATCTTTCTTTATTAATAAACCCGGAGCATGAGGCATTATTTAGAACCGAAATAGCGCCATTTATCAAACAGTACGAAGAATTTTCTAGCAGGGCTGCAGCCACCACTACTGTTATATCAGAAAGCAGTGCTGCCGCATCAAGTCTAAGCACAGCAGTACCAAGTGATTTACAACCCCAACCCAGAGAATTGTCTGATCCACAGGGAAGGACGCAGGTTTTTACTACCATTCCAACTCCTACTGATAGTGTTAATACAACAAGGCCTGTGACACAAGAAAATAAGATTCAAGAACGCGATGCAATAAAAGCAAATTATATTGCTGACGTATCAAGCATTAAAAATAATGATCAACTGACACCAGAAGGAAAAATTCAAGCTCTTAATGCGTTATTGATTCGTGCAAAAAGTGATAATGGTCTTCGAGTTGAAACAGGTTTGCATGGAAAGGGACCTTTTTCAAACACGGGAAACACAAAAGCTTATCAAGAAGTGATTGGTGAAATTAAAAAAGCTACGAAAGCGACTTTAAAAACTGCCGCTGATCCTGGTTTTGTCGGTGAGTTTTCCCAAGCCACATTAGATACTACAAAAGATATTTTATCGACACAACGATCACGCGTTCAATTTTTTAAGGGCACAACATCGTTATCTGATGCAGAGGCTGATTTGAAAACGCTTCAAAACAGAATAAACCAATCAAGCTTTGCAACGCAGAGAAATTCAACATCTCACTGAAATTTCTTAGTAGTATTATTCTAAGTATATAAAAATTGTGGTAGAGTAGGGCTCTTAATAAGGATTTTAGGGGTCTACTTTCATGTCAGAAGTCATCATTTATAAAGCCAAAGATGGGCATGTCGAAATCGATGTGCAATTATCCAACGAAACGGTCTGGTTGTCACTCAATCAAATGGCTGAATTGTTTGGTCGGGATAAATCCGTTATTTCACGCCATTTGGCGAATATATTTAAAAACAATGAATTGGAGAAAAATTCAGTTGTTGCAAATTTTGCAACAACTGCACTTGACGGTAAAACCTATCAAGTTGACCATTACAACCTTGACGCCATTATTTCACTTGGGTATCGCGTGAATTCTAAGGAAGGCATCCGCTTTAGAAAATGGTCATCAGAGGTTCTGAAAAAATATTTAATCGATGGTTATGTGTTACGCGAAAAACGCCTTGCAGAACATGGCGTCAAAGAATTGCAGCAATCTATTTCCTTGCTACAAAAAACACTTATTTCAAACGAATTGGTCAACGATATTGGTGCTGAAACAATTCAAGTTATTATGAGCTACGCA
>MHBB01000079.1 GCA_001803185.1 Legionellales bacterium RIFCSPHIGHO2_12_FULL_35_11 | reverse complement strand
ACTTCAATAAAATTACCAAGGTTTTTGTTGGATAAAATTCACCCTTTATTGAGCGAATTTACAGGAGGTGGCAGTAGTTGGATCTCATGTGCGCCGGGTTTTGCAATTTCTGCCAAACAATCTGTGATGCGCTAATACAACGACGGCTTCAAAAATCATAACGTACATAGACCAGCAGTATATAATTCTGGGTTTAACTTTGGATCATTATACATTTTGCATTGATAATATGTGCAAAATGTTTTCTTTTTATTATACACATCTTGCAATAGTTCGCACAAACATTGTTGCAATTGATTGCGTTGCCTATTTAAAATATTCAACTTATGCGTACACTCTTGGATATGGGGGTCGTCTACATCATCTCGTTGTAGTTGTTGCTGCATATGATAGATCTTCAATGCTAAAATAGATAATCTATCGATGATCAAGCCTGGTGTTTCAGAATGAATAGGGCACTCAACATCTATAGAAATTTGTAATTCACTAACCAACCATTCGTCAATAGATTCTACTAAATTATTGCGCTGTTGATTGTATGAGTCAATATCGCGCTTAGCTCGATAAACAAACTCATAACCCATGTCATCACGTCTCGCTTTATCTTCCGCCAGCCAGAGTTGAAAATTAAAAAAATGATTATTGGCTATCAATGCTAACACACCCTCAGGCTCGCAGATTAATTGATTATTTTTCCAATTTACAATGCTTTGGTTGTGTAATTCTACAATCTCAATAACTAATTTATTAAATTTGTTCATATTATATCTTGACATTTTTATTTATAAAAGACACAATCTCAAGCCTTTGTTGTTAATAATTAATTGGCTATGTAGCTCAGTTGGTCAGAGCGCGGCACTCATAATGCTGAGGTCGGTGGTTCAAGTCCACTCATAGCCACCATAGCCACCGCTCAATCCAATATATTGATTATAAAGATCCGCTACCATTATCTGGTACAACTCGAGTATTTTTGCCATAGATTATCAACACATGTTGCTTTAGTGATAGTTTGGTATCATCTGCTTGTACCACTGAAATTATACCGCCACTGTTGAGTCGAATCACATATTCATAACCGCTGGTTCGCGCCATTTCCGAATCAACCAATGTTTTGCTTGACGCAGCATTTTGATTATGCAATCTAACAGGACGAGCCGATACAATAGTCCCAGGAATCACTTTCTTTACTTTACCAACTTCAGCTGAAGAATAATCTCCAGGAGCTAGATCCTTGCTACAACCAGACATAATTAATAGCATGGTCGCAATTAATCCGATCCATCTGACGAAAAATTTCTCTTTTATACACATTTACTTTCTCCAATTACGTGAATATACGCAGTAAAGCTTAAAACACATCGCCTCTTATGTCTACTAAAGCATGTACTATACTAAAAACATCTAGTAGAAAATATCCAAGGATGACCAATGTTTAATTTATTTAAATTAGTCAAGTTTACTTGCTTATGGATGTTGATTTTGCTCAATTTTGATGGCTTCAGCCAAACACGTGAGATTGCCATCACAATTGACGATTTGCCATTAGTGGCGTCGCGGATGAATACCCCTGGCAATAAACAGCGTGCTACTGAAAGATTTTCTAAAATAGTTCAAATTCTAACTGAAAATCATGTTCCAGCAACTGGTTTTGTAATCGCCGGGGCGATTGAAACAGGTCAATGGGAGTTTTTAGAACAATTTCGCGATGCTGGATTTATGTTAGGAAATCATACGTATTCACATCCAAATCTGAAGACGATTGGCGCCGCTAAATATATTGAAAATATTGATAAAGCAGATAAAATCTTACAACCTATTTTAACTAAGCCAAAATATTTTCGCTACCCATATCTAGCTGAAGGCACCAACGAAACTAAACAAAAAATCTTAACATACCTTGAATCAAAACATTATACCATAGCTCCAGTAACTATCGACAGTAAAGATTTTAGATTTAATGAGCAATTATATAAAATTCCATATCGTTCTCGTGAAAAATATCTAAGTAAGTTAAAACCTAGATATCTTGATTATATTTGGCAACAAACAATTAAAGCTGAAGCACGGGCTCATGGGCAACCAGTGAAACAAATATTATTAATTCATGCAAATTGCCTAAATAGCTATGTACTAGGGGATATTATTCAATTATACAAACAAAATGGCTACAAATTTATTAGTTTAACTCAGGCTTTAAAAAATCCAGCGCCGGCAATTAGCATTTCTAAATAATTATGAATATATACAAATACATGGTGAAATTATGGAATCTCTAGAACAAATACAATTGTCAATTGAACGTATAGTATGCAGTGGTGGTGGCGCTAAAGGTGTCAGGTATGCTGCTGCACTGTTGGCAATGATAAATACAGGCATGTTTAAAGGCGTGAAAGAATTTTCGGGTTCCTCGGCTGGGGCAATAACTGCAATGTTCATGGCTATTGGAATATCGCCGCAGACGTTTCGTGAGCAATTACTTACCACCAACCTTAAAGATCTCATGGGTAAATCAGTAGGTAAAGTATTCGGCAAGAATCCTGTGGGAACTGCTTTTTTATCTAAGGATGGCAAACCGTTAGAGGAATTTCTTCGTGACAATGTTTTAAACACAGTACGGGCCTCATTGGAAGGTATAAGAGATCGTGGAAATGCACTGGAAGATTATGCATTGAAAAAATTGCTAATTAAATTAAATCAAGAGGAAAATGTAAAAATCACCTTCGCTGATCTGGCTCTTCTTAATCATTATTTTCCAAACGATTTTAAAAAATTAATTATACCAGCTGTAAGGCGCAAAGATGGTGCAGTACAAATTTTTAATGCTGAACTTACCCCTGATGTTGAAATTGCTTTAGCTTGCCGCGCTTCCGCATCAATTCCTGTAATTCTAAAACCTGTGGCAATAGAAATTAACGGGGTAACTGAAGAATTTGTCGATGGTGGGCTGTATGATAATTTGCCGACAGATTATTTTGATACAAATGAAAAAGGTGAATTTATAATCAACCAAAAGCCGACACAAACCATGGTATTTGCTTTCGGCGAAGGATTGGATGACAAAAAGAACCAAGTATCGCAAGCGTTATATGGTTCGCGTTGGGATGAGGTAATTTCCAGTGAATTGATTGACGATCTGCTAAATTTTGTATTACAACTCAATAAATCAGAACCTAACGCACCCAGGCAAACAGAGCAATCCATGCTGCATGCGATAGAATTACGTCTGCGTTCACTAGAAAATGAAAAAAAGATAACATCGGGCGAACTAAGCGTGATTATGGACACAATTAAGCCAGAGATCCAGAAATTGTTATCCAAACGCTCAATACAAGACATAGAAACTCAACATGGATTATTAATTGATGCTGTCAAACACAAACTGACACCTATACTCTACAAAGCTGGATTTTTTGAAAGGCTAAAAAGAAATTTCTTCGTAGAGAAATTAGGAGATGTGCGCGCTCCTTACAAAAATACGGAACAAAAAGAGGTTGGCTATCAAAAATTACGTACCCAATACGCGCTGCGCACCGTCGAGTTACGTGTGGGGAAAATTAAAACTACAGATTTTGACGAGGCAACTCGACTAGCTAGAATCATGGATTCTTTGGGTTATTTAGATACCGTTAATCATATTACGAATCACGAATTACATGATTCTAAAGTATTCAATGCTGAAAAATTTTACATTGAATTAGTTAACAAATTTGAATCCATCTATGAGGCAACTCTTTTTGGCTGCGGTAAAGAACCACATAAAGATTCACTTATCAAAGAAATCAAGCAACTTAGAACGACGTTATTAAGTGGGAGAGAACATATAAGTACAGCGGATTTAAATAGACAAATTTATCAGTTAATCAAAGATAGAGTGGAATCCAATCTTGATTCGGAAGCGGCATTTGCTTTATCGCGCACTGTTGAATTTCATAATAAACTAATTAATTCGGAAACATTGTTTAAAGAAATTTATGAATTTGGATTTAAACACGGTAATAGGTTTGCGGTATTCAATATTGCTGGAGAAAAAATACTCAAAAGCACAACATTACATGAAACTATGAGATATAAAAATATGTTTGCGTTATATGCAGAACTCCCTAGTCGAAATGATAATTTGCTTGTAGATAGAATTTTTGCATCGCTAAGCCAATTACCTGATTTTTTTCACGATGCTGCTACTGAGATCGCGAACGAAAAATTAAGCAAAAAATAAACGCCAACTCATAATGGCAGGTGAACTGTGGCTACCTTGCGACAGCATAAAGCGTATTTGTAAAAAACTGTCTCCATGAAAATAGTTGTGTATCGATCCTATAGTCAATCGCCGCTGCTGCGCTGTTTTAGTGTCATAACTAGAATCTAGCGTTTCAAGATCTTCAAATACAAAATAATAACGTAACTTGCGATAATTTATATAACAATTAGGTTTGATACATGCGCGTAAACTTACTACAGCGCTATTTGGATCATGCGTGGATTTGATTATACAATTATGCAATATGGATGCCGAATCATGATATATTAATCTTGTGGATAAATTTTCTAAACCTGCATGGATCTGCTGCCTTATCAGAAATTGGTTGGTTATTTTTCTGTATAATAAGATTACATCTATTTGAAGAAATATAAATCCTGATAACACTCCCAACAAAAGTAGCGCAAGAACCAATCCAAAACCAGAACTGGATTTCACGGCGATCTGACTGCAATTGAAATCGGCCATAATTGGTGATCTAATGTTAATAGTTTTAATTTTAATAGAATTGATGAATGTTTTTGCAGTAATAGCATTTTCCAATCGGCAATAATTTGACTCATGGCCTCGATATGTTTGTTTTGATAATAAAATATAGATTTTCCGAATTTATCGCGGCGTATAAAAAATAATTCTTCAATCCATTTGCCAATATAAATTGCATGCACATAATTAAATTGCATGGATTTTTTTAAAATTATTTTGTATCCAGTTTGTAAACGCTGGATTGCCTGGATAACATTGATCTCTGCATGCACGCAATCCGCAATGAGAATAGCATCATGCCTGTGAAGATCGCCAATAGCGCGAACCATAATGCTAGATTTAGATAATATAGCGCTAGCTGTTGCAAAGAATTCACCCATGCGAACTATTTTCAGAGCTTTATTTGGCCCGAAATTTATTGCAATGGGCTGTATGGTATTTGCCAATTGTAAATGCTTGATAGATCTGCAAGGCGTAAATCCAGCGTGACGCACGCTATTGCGTAAAAAATCTATTATAAGTTGAATATCATAGACTTGTCTAAGAGAAATTTGCGTATTAGCAGCATGGTGCTGGCTAATTGCATAATATTGCACTAAAAATATCATCAAATAAGTACTAACTAGCAAAACAATCAACAGTTCAATTAAACCATAGCCTCGATTAATCTGTGGCATATTTAGTCTCTTCTTGATTGGCTACTGCAATCAATGCATGTAATTCGGTTTGCATTTGGCTGATGTTGCGGTTTATAAATAACTGTTCTGCAAATAATCCCAAAAGAGCGCAAGTGATTATCAATAAGGCGGCTAAGAATTCTATTATAAAAAATCCCTTAATTGACATATTTCATTGCATGCGGTTGACTGGTATAGTTAGCTGCTATTAATATGATGATAACGTAAATGCGATCGATTACAAAGAATATTTTTTAGGAAAATAATTACTATGTCAGATACTCTCAAACAAAAGCATTGCGCGGCATGCGAAGGCATTGGAAGCCCTTTAAATGCAGAGCAAATTGAAAATTTATTGCCACAGCTTAACAATGATTGGCATCTTATTAATAATACAGCGGCGATCAAGCGCTCTTTTGCGTTTAAGAATTTTTATGAAACCATGGCATGTGTCAATGCGATCGCTTGGATTGCAAATACTGAAAATCATCACCCGGATCTTGAAATAGGCTACAATTATTGTCATGTTAAATTTATAACACATGCGCTGAATGGATTGTCATTTAATGATTTTATTTGTGCTGCAAAAATTGATGCATTATTTACTTGATTTTAGTATCATAATTTGGATTCGTGAACATTAGATAACAGAAAATAACAGGGTTTAGAGAAGATGCAACCTTATAAAAAATATATGTGTGTAATTTGTGGTTTTATCTATGATGAAGCTACCGGGCATCAAGAAGATGGCATTGCTCCTGGAACCCTTTGGGAGGATATTCCGGAAAATTGGTTCTGCCCTGATTGTGGAGCTGCCAAGCAAGATTTTGAAATGATAGAAACTGTTTGATATATTTGATCTAGCGCCGCCTCTTTTAATCAAATAATGATAGCTTCGAGAGATAAAAAATCATGTCGCGATATTTAGATCCAAAAGCGGATGTTGTTTTTAAAAAGATCTTCGCTGAACATCCTCATTTGCTCATTAGTTTTCTGAACGCTGTATTGCCGTT
>MHBB01000078.1 GCA_001803185.1 Legionellales bacterium RIFCSPHIGHO2_12_FULL_35_11 | reverse complement strand
ATATTTTAATTTTTGTTATACTTATCGCCTTGTCAAAAACATGGGGATAAGAGTATGACCGCTAGACTGACAATCAAATTAAAGCAACAGCAAAAAATTTCATTACAGAAACTGAAATTAAAAAGGAATGGCAATCTAGGAGAAAGAGCAAAATATATTTTACTGTTAGATATGGGGAAAAAAGTTTCTGAAATTGCTGAACATTTTGGCAGGAATAAACACACGATTCGTCTGTGGATCAAGCGTTATCAAACAAATGGTATTGCTGGATTAGAAGATGATCCACCACCCGGGCGCCCTGATAAAAAAACAAGTCTAGTGATTAACGAATTAGAAAATCTCCTAAACGAAGAACCTATAAAATACGGCTACCAACACAGTGGATGGCAGATTAATATGCTGATGGATTATTTTAGCAAAGAGCATAAAGAAAAAATCAGTTATGGAACAATGACCCGTGCGCTCAAGAAATCTGGCTGGGTTTACAAACGTTTTTCAAAACGTGTTCCACACAATGCTCCGAGCAAAGAAGAAAAGAGTATTCGCATAAAAAATATGATTTCAGCAATCAGGGAAGAGGCGAACAAAACAGACGTTGAGATTTTTTTTGAAGATGAATCTCATTTTGCGAATGAGCCTTATGTTGAGCGAGGTTGGTTTAAGCGTGGTGAAAAAAAACGGTTGCGACCCCGAAGCGGCGAGCAAAAAGAACATTGTTTGGCGCATTAAATTTAAGAACCCAGAAATTTTATTGGAAGCAGGCCATTACAGGAAATTCGAAGACGTTCAAAGAATTTTTGCACCAGTTACATAAAGCGCACCCGAGTAAGAGGCTACTGATTATTTTAGATAATGGCCCTATTCATAAAAGCCTAAGTATCAAACGTTTTGTTGAAAAAAATAATTGGGTAACGCTTTATTTTTTACCTACTTATTCACCAGAATATAATCCTATAGAACGTTTTTGGAAATGGTTGAAGAAATCTGTTTATGGGGCAAAAGCCTATTCGAGTATAGCAAGGTTAATTAGCAAAATAAGAAAAATTGCTTGGCACTACAATGAAAATTGGTTGATTACTTCAATTAAATTCGAATTTAAAAAATATGAAGATTTGTTATAGATATTTATTGCCAGTTGCTTTACCAGGACAATTTGGTTTTGGGAGTCAGAGTAGGGATAATGTTCATGCAAAGATTCTTTCGTTAAATGCGTTGTTTGTTGTGCTAAACCACAACAGCCATTTAACCAAATATCATCACCATCTTGCCCATGGTGTGTCATCGCTGAATTTAATAAATGCAACTCTTCTGCTCGAACAGATTTTTGTTTAAAGAGATAAATCGCTGCAATTGCGCTCATGTTTTAACCTCAATCCTGGTTGGTAGTGAATTGAGCATTCCATGGGACAATAAAAATATTATTATCAATTTCGTAACATTCATTACCGGCGTAGATAATCAGTCCGGGCATTATATTTTTATCAGGATAGTTTTCGTAGAACATTTTTAAG
>MHBB01000077.1 GCA_001803185.1 Legionellales bacterium RIFCSPHIGHO2_12_FULL_35_11 | reverse complement strand
GCGATGTTGCAAGATTTCTGGATACCGCGCATAAAGCGCGGTACGTCGAGATCTTTGAAAGTCAAGTATTAAAAACTGCGAAATCGAGTAATCAGAGAAATTATTATGGCTCATACTTCAAGGTTGATGCAGTGGTTGACTTTGGCTCGCGCCAATAGGGTCGCTATCATACGAGAAGTATACTAATCGGCAATGCAAATAGTTGAATGTCGTTTTGCGAGAATGGCAGTATTTCTTTGCCAGAATAAAATATTATCCCATATTGAAATTTGGTTGGATTGAATTCAGCCAGTTTTATTAACCCCTTAAAATCATGCTGTCTTATTGTTGCGGATGCTTTCACCTCGATGCCTATGATTTGGCTATTTCCCCGTTCTAAAACTATGTCCACTTCATTTTTATATTTATCTCTAAAGTGAAATAAATTTACTTGTTCATCGGACCAGCTATTTTGCTTGAGTAGCTCCATATATATTAAATTTTCTAAAAGACCGCCAAAGTAAGAACTCTGAATTAACTGCTCTTGATTTTTAAGACCAAGAAGATTGCAAGCAAGCCCTGTATCGACCATTTGTAATTTAGGCATAGTGATAGCCTCACGTTTTGCCTTGTTTTTTATATATCCAGGGATAGTTTTTATAATGAACATTAATTCAAGAACCTCCATGTATGACTTAATTAGTTTGTCATTCTCTTGTATGTCATTAGATATATTCGAATACTTAATCAGGTTTCCAGCAAGCCCTGCCAGATAAGGTACCAATGCTTTCAATTTCGACCGATAGTCGCTTCTGGCAGAATATAAGGTTTCAAAGTCTTTAAATAAGCGGCCTTCAATATACGAGTCATACCAAATTTGTTTTCCTCTCGCACTTTTATCTTGTACCTCTGGATAACCGCCTTGGAGAATTAAATCAGCTAGCTTTTGATGATTGAAAGTTTCCAAGTGCCTGATATTAAAATTTTTATTACACAATAATTCGATTACATTATTTTGGGTATTAAATTTCTCAGCGAGGGACAAGGGGTGCAATTCAAGTCTGGCCATATGGCCCGGCAAAGCTTCTTGAGTTTTACTTGACCTAAAAATATCTGCAGAACCTGTGAGTAAAAACTTCCCTTTTACCGTGGTTGGAAGATTATCCGATGCTTGTTTGATGGCTGATATTAACTCAGGGACATATTGGAATTCATCTAGTATCACACCGCTTTTGAATGAATCTATAAATCCAATAGGATCATTTTTCGCAGAAAGAAGTATGTTTTGATTATCAAATGAAACATATTCAAGCCCAGTTTCAGGTGTAATGGATCTTGTTAGCGTTGTTTTACCTGCCTGACGAGGCCCAGTCAGATAAACAATACGAAACTCTTTTAGTAACTCAATAACAATCGAGGTTAATTTTCTTTTGAACATTTTTCACATTACCAATTAGGGCGTGTTTACAATTCATCCCCACCGCCTACGTG
>MHBB01000076.1 GCA_001803185.1 Legionellales bacterium RIFCSPHIGHO2_12_FULL_35_11 | reverse complement strand
AATACAGAATATACTAGAGATTTGTATTTTCTGAGTCAATTATGCCCAGGTGGCGAAACTGGTAGACGCAAGGGATTTAAAATCCCTCGGGAGAAATCTCATGCTGGTTCGATTCCGGCCCTGGGCACCAATTATACATTTTGTAATTGTTCGCAAGAGTTCAAATTAGTACGTAACTGATTGATAAATAATAAAATAACATCGACTTCTTCTTCTCAAATCGTTCTCAACTATTCGTTACTTTTCGCATATAACCGCGAGAACTTTGGGTAAGATTTTGGGTAAGGTTTTCGTACCTCCTCTTCCAGTTCTTCCAAAGTTACCGCTTAGTTGAGGTAATTTATAATGTTGTCAGATTCTCTAATTAGATCTTTAAAGCTAGGTGATAAAAAACGTCATACAGATCGGGATGGATTAGTATTAGAACTTAGGCCAAGCAAGAAGCAACTTAAAAAAATATTCATTTTTCGTTTTCAGTGGGATAAAAAGCCACAAACAATTACTATCGGTGAGTATCGTACTGTTGGCTTAGCAGGAGCTAGGGACATCGCGTTAGCTTATCGAAACATGGTTAACAGTGACATTGATCCTAGATCGAAAAATCCTGAGGTCGAGAAAGCAAGAATAACCTTTGGCGTTGTTGCTGATCAATGGTTTCAAAAATACAAAGGTTCATGGAAAGATTCTGCCCGTAATCGTCATTTCAAAAGTCTTTCACGAGACATTATTCCTTTAATTGGTGATAAATCCATTGATGATATAACAAAAGCTGATCTGTTACTTGTTATTAAACCGCATGAAGATTTAGGGCATCATGATGTGGCTCACCGACTCTATGCAAGACTGCAAAGCGTGTTTGAGTATGCAGTAGGTTCATCGCTTACTGAAAATTTTCCATTCATCGGTCTGAAAAAAGCTTTAATTCCTAAACCTAGGATTATAAACCAGCCAGCTATTAGCTCAAATGATGCTCATGAGATGATGAAAATTATTAAAAAAACTAACTCTACGAAAATTGTTAAGCTGTATATGGAGCTATTGGCGCATTTATTCACCCGACCGAAAGAACTACGGGAAGCCAAATGGAAGGAATTTGATCTGCAAAATGCTGAATGGAATATACCTGAAGAGCGAATGAAAATGGGGCTGCCTCACTATGAGAACCCAATCTTACCAATTGCAATGTTTGCATATCTGGTTTGCGGTAAATTAAAACTAAATCAGGTTTTACATGACAATCACGATGATCCTGCCAATTATTAGATAGCGCATGATCCCTGTGTTTAGCTGCAAGTGCTTCATCTCGTGCTAATGTATCAATAATCTCAACAAAGAGATTGCCGAAGACTGCTTTGTGTTTACCTTTTATCTCTCGCTTATAATCACGTTTAAATTGGGTCGTGTACTCAATCGTCCTCATTATTTAAGTCATCCATGAGCGATTGAACGGTTTTAAACGATTTTAGTTGGCCACGTCGCGCTTCCTTCATCGCAGCAATAGTTTTTTGATTTGGGATAAGTGGCTCAAAAGGTAAAGCATGTTCTTTAGCAACGCGCGTTAACAACATACGAAAAGCATCAGACACAGTAAGTCCCATCGACGCAAGTACTGCTGAAGCCTCTTCTTTAATATGCTCATCAATTCTTGCTCTTACCACCGCATTAGTAGTCATTATATTTCTCCTGTCTCTTGAGCTACATTGTAGCACAAAATTCATATTCGTGCGTATCTATTCGCATTCTTTCGTTTATGGTAGGATATGCAATGTTGGGTAAGATTTTGGGTAAGCTTCGAGTCCATATTATTTTAGTTAAATATAATCAATGAGTTACATGCCGGTTCGATTCCGGCCCTGGGCACCATATATAGATTTTGCAAGTGTTCGTAAAGGTTCAAACTAGTACGTAACTGATTGATAGATAATAAAATAATGTAGGAATCTTCTTCTTAATTAAGATTGACTGTGTGAATCATTTAAATGGCTAGAAATCAATCGTAAATTGGGTTATCATTGCCGTCATTGCTTTAAATAAGATCATTATAGAGCCCATGCATTATAAAAAATCCCCGCCTATCTGGGGGCTACATATTTGATTGTGATAAGGAAGGGCTAACGTGTGTTGCTATTCATTCACCCATTGGTGTTGAAAGCTCTCGACCTCAAGCTTATGCGACTTATGATGGTGGTCAAACTTGGTTTAAAAAAGCGCTTGAAATACCAGATGAGTCAACTACAACTATTTTATTAGATATATTTTGTGATGATAATGCCGTTGTATGTCAGGCAGTTGGAATACAAGATCCGTATCAGTTAAAAAATATTGCTTTGAGAAAGTATTGATCGAATAAGTACTAGAGACTTAGCTCACTATGAGAGCCGAGTCTTACCAATTGCGATGTTGTCGTATCTGGCTTGCGATAAATTAAAACTAAATCAGGTTTTATATGACAATCACGATAATCCTGCCAATTATTAGATAACGCATGATCTCTGTGTTTAGCCGCAAGTGGTTCATCTCGTGCTAATGTATCAACAATCTCAACGAAGAGATTACTGAAGACTGCTTTATGTTTACCTTTTATCTCACGCTTAATGGCAGTGGGGTATCATTGAAACAGCGTGATAATTACTAGAATTATGATGGCTAGGTTATTTAACCTAACCGCCCTGATTTTGTTTTTCTTTTATTTCAGATAAAGTTTTGCAGTCTATGCATAGCGTGGCAGTGGGGCGAGCTTCTAATCTTCTGAGTCCTATTTCTATTCCACATGCTTCGCAATAACCAAAATCTTCTTCTTTGATTCGCTCTAAAGAATCTTCAATTTTTTTGATTAATTTGCGCTCTCTGTCTCTAGTTCTAAGTTCAATGCTAAATTCTTCTTCTTGACTTGCTCTATCTGATGGATCCGGAAAATTAGCAGCGTCGTCTTTCATGTGAGTTACCGTTCTATCAACTTCCTCCATTAAGGATTGTCTCCAGGCAAGCAAAATTTTCTCAACATGCGCGAGTTGATTTTCATTCATATACTCTTCTCCAGCAATTTCCTGGTATGGAGTAATGCCCATATTTCCAACCGCATCACTTTTCACATCTAACTCACTCATAATTTATTTTATATCCCTTTATTATAGCTTAAATTTATAATTTTAGGCCAAAACTAACTCTATTGTTCCATTGTAAGTCTGGGAAGCAGGTTACTTGCGTATATCCATGCTCGACTAGTAGTTTACAAACAGCCTCTCCTTGCTGAAAGCCGTGTTCTAATAATAACATACCACCATTTACTAAATGATGGTAACTATGCTTAATGATATATTCTAAATCTTCTAAACCATTAGCACCACTAATTAATGCTTCTCTTGGCTCAAACCTCACATCACCCTCACTTAAGTGCCGATCATCTGCGGCAATATAAGGAGGATTCGAAATGATGAGGGTAAATCTTAACTCATCTATCTCAGAAAACCAATCTGATGAGATGAATTTAATATTATTAATTTGTAAGTTTCTAGCATTTTCTTTGGCAACAGCCATTGCATCATGACTTTTTTCAACAGCAATTATATCCCAATTAGGTCTTGATTTAGCAATTGCTATGGCAATTGCGCCACTACCTGTTCCTAAATCAAGCACTTGGTTATTTTTATCTTTATCTAGGAAATTTAAGGATTTTTCTACTAAAAGTTCAGTTTCAGGTCTGGGGATTAATGTTTTATTAGATACTAAAAGAGGGAGAGACCAAAATTCTTGGTGATTAGTTAGGTATGCAATTGGAGTACCTGCCTTTCTAGAATTAATTAAATTATTAAACATTTCACGTTGATAATTAGTTAAATTTTTTTCAGTATAGGTATACAAATAGGCAGTTTTACATGATAGCACAAAACATAGGAGAATTTCGGTATCTAAAGAAGCCGTATCACTAGTTGCAGCCAGTATGGTTCTTCCATGCCTCAATGCTTCACTAATATTCAATAAATTATGCGATGAATTATCATTAAAATCAGTCATTATGCCCCAATTCAGCTAATAATTCTGCGTGATGTTCTTTTTTTAGCGCATCAATTACCATAGCAAGCTCTCCTTCAATTACATCGTTTAGTTGATAAATAGTAAGATTTATTCGATGATCAGTTAATCTGCCTTGAGGAAAATTATATGTTCTTATGCGTTCAGAGCGATCGCCGCTACCAACTAGTAATTTTCGAGTAGCGTCTTGTTCTTTTTTTTGTTTGCTTTGTTCAGCATTTAATAGTTTAGTTTTAAGAAGGTTCATTGCCTTTGCTCTATTTTTATGCTGAGAGCGTTCATCTTGGCACTCAACTACTACTCCAGTTGGTAAGTGAGTGATGCGGATTGCTGAGTCGGTTTTATTAATATGCTGTCCGCCAGCTCCGGATGCGCGAAAAGTATCTACTCTTAGATCATCAGCATTAATTTCAATATCGTTTATTTCATCAACTTCAGGTAATATTGCAACAGTACAAGCAGAAGTATGAACTCGACCTTGTGATTCGGTAGTTGGCACACGTTGTACACGATGAGTACCAGACTCAAATTTTAACTCAGCATATACGTTTTTTCCTTTTATTTGCGCAACTACTTCTTTAAATCCACCATGCTCGCCATGATTAACGCTGATTAGTTCAACTTGCCAGTCCTTGCTTTCGGCAAATCTACTGTACATTCGAAATAGATCACCAGCAAAAATAGCTGCTTCATCTCCACCTGTACCAGCTCGTACTTCTAAATAAATATTGCGTTCATCATCTGGATCTTTTGGTAAGAGATGAAATTGTAGTTCGTCATCTAAAATAGATAATAGCTTTTTATTTTCATGGATATCTTCTTGAGCCATTGCGCGCATCTCAGCATCATCGCCATCTAAAAATTCCGTCAATTCATTTAAATCTTGTGCAACTTTATTATATCTTTCAAAGCAATTTGCGACTGGTTCAAGTTCAGCATATTCTTTTGATAATGATTTAAATTTGTTTTGATCGGCAATAACGTTTGCATCAGAAAGCAGCATGCCAACTTCTTGAAATCTTTCAAACATTAATTCAAGTTTTAATTTCAGTGAATCTTTCATTTAATATAATAACCCCTGTTTAGGTTAGCTCTTTTTTATTGGAGAAATGATTAATCAAGTTTTGTAGTTTATCTTGATTTGTATTAGCAAGCTGTCTTAAGCCTACTTTTGGTATATGCGTTAGTTTATTCGTTAATCTATGACGGAATTCACTTAATACTAAGTATGGACACTCACCTTTAGAGAGTTTGTTGGTTGCACGTAGTAGTTCTAGATTAGAAATTCTTTGCATGTATGCGTGATAGTTACTAATTATTTGATCAGTTTTTTTGTTCGATTGCCAGTCAATATAACTAGATAGTTCTTTATCAATTAAATTCTCAGCTTTTTTTGCTGCTTTTTCTCTTGCTTGCAAGCCATTCGCAGTTACATTTTGTAAGTCATCTATATTATATAGATGCACTGCGTCTCCTAGTTTGATGATATCTTGCTCAATGTCACGAGGAACTGCTAGATCTAGAAAAAACATAGGTTTGCTATTTCTTTTTAGTAGAGCGCTTTCTACCATAGATTTACTAATAAAAGGTAATGGACAGCTTGTGGCGGAAATAATTACATCAGCTTCACTTAAATGCGCTGCTATATCTAAAATAGGAATGCTTCGACCAGATAGTTTTTTTGATAAAATATCAGCTTTATCTTGACTTCTATTAGTCACCATAAATTTTTTAACCCCAGCTTCCTGAAGGTATTTTGCGACTAAAGTGGCAGTTTCTCCTGAGCCAATTAAAAAAACATTTAAGTTTGCAAAGTTATTAAAGATTTGTCCTACTAATTGAGAGGCAGCGTAGGAAATAGAAGTTGGATTTTTCCCAATGTCGCTTAGATTTCGAATTTTTTTACACGTTTGAAATATGTATTGAAAAACCGAATCAAGCTGACTTCCAATGGTTCCTGCTTCTAGTGCTAAATTATAAGCTTGCTTGATTTGTCCCAAAATTTGTGGCTCGCCCAACATCATTGAGTCTAGTCCACTACCAACTCTTAAAAGATGTCGAATTCCAGCTTTTTCACAATGGGTATAAAAATAAGGAATAATTGAGCTATTAGGAATTTGGTGAGTATTCGCAACCCAAGGAATTATTTTATCTGGATTGTCTGTACTGCAATAAATTTCTGTGCGGTTACAAGTAGATAAAATTGCAACTTCATTTATGTTTAGGGAAGCAGAAAAGTTGTGTAACAATTGATCGCTATTTTCAGATGCAATTGCAAATTTTTCACGAATGTTTAAAGGGGCGGTTTTGTGATTGAGTCCGCAGGCGACAAAAACCATAAATATTGAGCCAAAAGTTCGAAAATAAATTTCTGTCAATTGTATACGATCTATGCGAATTTTTATAGTAATTTATTGGGAGGCGAATTGCCTCAAAACAAATGTTACCGAAAGTAGGAAATTTTTGATTCGTTGCCTCATAACTAATGTTACCGACAGAAT
>MHBB01000075.1 GCA_001803185.1 Legionellales bacterium RIFCSPHIGHO2_12_FULL_35_11 | reverse complement strand
TTAATACCTTGTCACCCACAAGATGCCCTAATGTATCATTGATGTTTTTGAAATAATCAAGGTCAAATAACAGAATAGCAATGGAGGCATGAGAAGTTTTTTTAGATTGCTCGGCGGATCGCTCAAATACTTGATAAAGCTGATTACGGTTAGCAAGACTGGTTAATGTATCATGGGTAGCACGATAATAGAGTCGGGCGTTTTCAAGTGAAATGGCAATCTGTGAGGCTAATGTGGTTAATACTCGAATGCACTCCTGAGTAAAAGCGCCAATGGTAAGATTGTTTTCGAGATAAATAATGCTGTGGATATTGTCCTTATAAATCACTGGCAAGCATAGTATGGATTTCGGTTGCGCATGCTGAATATAAGGATCATTTTTATATTGATTACTTTCTGCGGCGTTCGCCAGTACCACCATTTCACCTGAACGGATAGAAAACTGGATGATTGCTTGCGGAAGATTTTCAGCCGTATTTAACGGTATATTGATCATTTCAAATTTTTCTTCATTATTTTCCATCGCTAATTTTGCAGTTACCATCCAGTCATTTTTATTTTTTTCGATAAAGAGAGCGCTCTCAGCACCTGCGTTTTCAACCAAAAGATGCAGAATCTTTTCTAATAAAAGACTTAAATTCATCTCGCCTGAAATTGCCTGGCCAGCTTTAATGATGGACATAAAATCGAGATTCGAAGCGTTTGCTCCTATGGATAACAACGATAATTTTTTTGATTTCGCACCTGACAGCAACTCTTTTTTTTCTATCGCACATTTAGGATAGCGCTCTTCAAGAAATTTAACTTTCAGAAGCATGCCATAGCGCCCGTAAAAATATCGTGCTTCACGAAAACTATCCATAGCAAAATTTGTTTGCTCCATTTCCAGGCAAAGCTCGCCTATCAATTCATTACCCAGCGCCACCCATAAATAAAAATCACCATTTTTAGCATTATTGATCGCCTGATTAAATTGGGTTAAAGCTTCAGTATATTTTTTATTTAGTTGTGATTCGTACCCTTGTACAAATAAATGATGATGTAAATAATTAACCGGACAGACTTTAGCTGCCCAAGCGACATCCTGCATCAATTGTTTGATACGTTTTTGATATTTTTTTTTATAAAAAGACGTTGCTTTTGATAATTGCCGCATCAGAGTCAAAGCATTGATTGTCTCAACTTCTGGAATAAATAACTCATAACGAATTTTTTCTTCAGCTTCATACCATCTAAAATGAAACTCAATAGATTTAGCAAAATCTTCTTGAAAGAAATAATAAAAACTAAGATATTTTTGTCCCGTTCCATATTCTAATAAACTTTTCGAGGTTGAAATTTTATCCTCAAGATACTCAAATCTATCATTTTTTTCTTTAATGCCCTCACCTAAGTTTTTGTAAGCCCGATTGATCAACTCAAAAAGGTTTGATAAACCTTCCATACCTCTTGCACTATATGTCTTATAAGTAACTTCCAGACTTTCCATTGCTTTGCTCAGTGATTTA
>MHBB01000074.1 GCA_001803185.1 Legionellales bacterium RIFCSPHIGHO2_12_FULL_35_11 | reverse complement strand
TATAAATCAATAGGATTAGCATAATGAATTCAGTACAATTTTAGCCTGACTATCTCCTGGATGCCGCGGACAAGCCGCGGCACGTAGGCGGTGGGGATGAATTGTAAACACGCCCTAGAGATTTTTTAATGGCGGGAATTGCTGGTCAAAAATATTGAATGGCATTTATTGATTCGCATTCCCCTAGGCCAATTGATAACCAGCGATTCCAGTTGTGCTATAAGGCGTCATATTTGAATTAATCCACCGAATCTGGCATAAGACTCTCAAAATAATTTTCTCTTCATGGCGGCCGATGACAACAATTCTCGCCACAATTTTCAACTTGTGTTTTTCACATTAAATGCTATCTTGATTAAGACAAAATAAAAATCGTGATCATTAAGTGTAAAGTTAAAATGAGGCGTCATATGAATCAAGAATTTTCCTTAGTCTATCCTGCTAGAATAATGCCCTATCAAAGTTACCAACAAATTGAATCCTGGAAAAATATTACTCTTAAAAGCCTAAAAAAAGCGGCTTCTACGTTTTAGTACACGCTGCATGGCGGCCCTATAATAAAGACATTTAGTCAATATATGTTGTGTAGCAGCAAATCAAAAATGTTCATATTCAGGGCTGTATAGAGCGTATTATAGCTGCCATTCTTTGAAAACGCAGACAAAATATAACTTTTAACGAATCTAAGATACTATTTTTAGGTAATTTACTATCGCCTTGCTCTCGATCCAGAAATTCTATAGGATATTCGCAAATTCTTGCTGATTTTATATGCAATAGCCACAATAATTGCAACTTGTATGCATATCCATTGGATAAAAATTTTTCATTTAATATTATAGCTAAATATTGACTGCGCGTAGCACGCAACCCGCTGGTAAAATCTTTATATTTAGGCGTTAAAATAATCCTTGCAATGTAATTGCCAATTGCCGAAAGCAATTTGCGATATAATGCCCAATTTTTAGGGACACTGCCATGTTTTACATACCTACTACCTACCACCACATCACAAATTTTAATTTTCTCTAACATCGGTTGTATATATTTAGGTTGATGCGAAAGATCCGCGTCGAACTCAAAAACTATATCAGCTTCTAAAAAGCTCAATGCATATTGCATTGCCTGCAAATAGGCCGACCCGAGACCAGATTTAAACGGCTCGCACTGCAAATGTAGATTTGCGGCATCACGCTGTAATTTTTTTACAACCTCTTGTGTTCCATCTGTGGACATGCTATCAAATACCAATATATGCACATCATAATCACATATTTTCGTGGTCACAGCAATCAGTTGGGTAAGCGTATCTTTAATCACCAAAAATTCATTATATGTTGGAACTATAATTACTACTTTTTCCATACTGCTCATTAACGCGTAATACCGCGTGTCGAACTATTCAGCGCTTGAATTAAAGGAGTAATTTCAGAACACGCATCTTGCATCAATTCAAGTTCTGCAATCGCTTGCTGGACGGTCAATCCT
>MHBB01000073.1:1567-6747 GCA_001803185.1 Legionellales bacterium RIFCSPHIGHO2_12_FULL_35_11 | reverse complement strand
GAGATTGTAAAATAATTCGCCTTTGGTTTTATCTTCTGAAAGTATATGAAAATTGCGTTGCAAATGTAGCAGATAAGCCAAAAAATAAACGGGCATCTTAGATTCTTTTTCGATTTCATCTGAAAGAGTAAGTGGCAATGTGCTTAATATTTCTAATTTTTCGAGATGATATAATAAATTTTTTATACGTGTATAAGGCAGCGTCAGTTCAATATAATCATTATTTATTTCATCTTTATTGTTAATGCTTTTTTCTTCTATTGATTCCATAGTCTTATTTGAAGCTAACGCAAAGAGGGATACCAGTGATTGGCTGTCACTTAAATTCTGAGGTTGGTCAATATCAATGGTTGGATGATTTATTGCAAGCAGCGATTGAATTTTTTCTGGTGTACTCTTAAAAGTAATTTCAATTTCATCTTTTTTGTGTTTGAACGTAGGGTTGACCACCATGATATTAGCATTCACGGATGAAAGTATGTTTGCTATGGCTTTAAAAAACTCAAATGAATCCCATCGCCCAATCAGTTTTGTGCCCCGATAAAGATAAGTGATTTTATATCTATTTTTTTTATCATCGAATGTATCAATATTTAGAAAATCAAATGACGGGGTTTCTCTATGAGTGCACGTGGTCAGTTGTTTGAAAAGTTGTTTAATGAGCTGCAATAACTCAGATTCATTGATTGTTTGTTTTTTATCATTATCTTCGTTTTTTTTGTCTTCTTCTTTTTTATTTTTCCTTGCTTGTTGTTTGTTTTGCTTTGTTGGACGGTGATCTGGTTTAGTTTGAATGAGTTGAGTATGTGTTTGTTTTTTGAAATCATTGGCAATATCGTTTTGAATTTTATTGCTTTCATGAATGGGCGCATGGTGTTGAGTCACAAACACAGTCATCTTTAAGTTATCTCTTTCATCTAATTGAGCGATGGTGGCTGGGGATCGATTGATACGAGATTCAATGATGGTTATAAATTCATGTGTGGCTTGATAGTATTGAAAATCATGTTTAAGTTTGTCGATGTCATTTTTACGACCTACACGTGCTGTTAACCTTAAATCAGAGGGAAATTGAACGATAAAAGCACCAGTCATGTGAATAGATTCATCCCATGTGATGATTATTTCCTTCATGGAACATAGCATAGTATGTAAAGCCAATTGCCAATTCTTTTGTTCGGATACACTAAGGCGCACAGCTTTTTTGAGTTTTTCTGTGTCTAAAATGAAAGACTGAGTCTCGCTTGGCGGTGTTCTTTTTAAAATGAGTTCATCGTGTAATTTTTTGTTTTTGCAAAGCGATGCGAGCGCATTCATTTTTCCATCAAGTTGATAAACTAATGTCTGCTCCATGTTGTTTGCCGTGGTATTAAGCATTTTGCCTGTAATAGGATAGTTTTCTAAGTACGGCATGACATAATTTTTAAGTGAGCGAAGAGAAGATGGGTTTCCAAAAAATTGGATCGCTCCTCGATTCGCGTCATTTTCATTCTCTACCAGCTTCATTGAAATGTGCTCTTGATTTCCGTTTTGCTCCCAAAGAGATTTTTTTGAATTGTTTTCTACTTCTTGAGATTGGCTGACACTGAATATTTCTTCCAATGCACTTATGATTTGTTCTTTCGCAGGGCGCGTATCTTTCAAATTTTTTTGTGATGGTTCGGGTAAAAAATTAGAGCGATTAACTTTTTGTTTCCTAACTTTGGCTGGGGTTTTAAGACTTTTCTCAGGAGAGTCAGGATCTTTTTCTAAAGGTTGGGTTTGTTTGGGATCAGGTAAAGACATGATTGATTGAAAGGATGGCGAGTTGCTAATTGTTTTTTCATTTGCTTCTTTATCTAAAATATAAGTTAAGATAGCCGCATCATCAGATGGATCAACTTCTTTTATTTCTATCATTTGTCCCGTTTGCTGAGAGATTGATGTTGTAATATAAGCACGATGCCGATTAATTAATAGGGATAACAATCTTTGTTGATCAAGGTGATACAATAGCATTCCAAAAGAATAATTTTTGTTATCTTGATGATAAGAAGGTCGTTCATGGAGATTAATTCTTAAATTGCTATCATTTAAAATCCATGCTTCTAATAGTTGTAAAGGTTTATTTGGCGTTTTGTTTGTGCGAGATGATTTTGCATTGTTATATTCTGTTGCGTTCAAAGCTAGTTGCCATGCAAGAGATATTTTTCTATCTGAGTCCAATAATACATTTTGAATGGGTTCATTTTTGCAGTATTCAATAAGAAATAGTGCGGCATCCCAATCATGTTGCTTTATTCTTCTTTCAAAGAATGTTGATTTACTATCGTCACTAAGATAATCCATTTTTTGATTTAAAGAGATCGGGATTTTCTTTTTATAAGAAAGCATCTTTATCAAACTCCTCATTGATTCTGATGAGTCAAATAAAATATAAACTGGCATGTTGAGTTGATTATTAATATATCCTTCAAATGTAATTTCAGCTGTAAGATTATTAAGTTTGGTGTTGTCAGGGGCATAATCAAAACCGCTTAAGAGAGAATATACCCATGGCGGTAATCCTCTATTATCTAAAGGTTGATTGGGATGGCTGACATCTTGTTCTTCTAGCGATAATTCACCTAACGCTGCTTTAATATGTCGATCATCAAACTTATCTTGTTTTTGATCTTTGCCATCTTCTGTGAGAAGCCATTTTAATAGGGGGAGTCTTATTGTTGCTTCGGTATGTCGTAGTTCAAATAAAAAATTAAATGTTTCTTTAAACTGAGGCGATAGTTTATAAAAATAGGGTAATAAAAATTTAAAACCATCAAGATAACCATAACGCATTGTTTCGTGTAAGCTCATCGAGATAATTTTGACATAAGCAATGTCAGGCCGAGCATTAACGTTAAACATAGATGATGCTTGAGCTATGTAAAATTCAAACTGTTGTATGTTGTTATTGTGAATAGCTTTTTTTAATCCAATCAGTATGTCTGGTGCTGCTTGCGTGAGCTGATGTTGTGCTCGTGATGATTGCATCATGATTTCCTCAGTTGTGATGATTAAAGCAATATATCTTTTGCTTTTTAAAGCAAATATTAATCAAATTGGATTAAGGAAATATTAATCAAAATTAAACTCAAGGCAGGTCGAATTGAGTCAAATTACCTGTTACCGAAGGTATTGTGGATAAGTGCCTTGTAAGTAGTCGTTGAGTCAAAATACCTGTTACCGAATGGAGGCGGTAATTATGGGGCAAATGACTATGCAAACTTATACTAAGGCATTGAAATCACGATACTTAAAAGGTAACCGTAAGACTAAAAAGCAGATACTTGATGAGTTTTGCGCATCGACTGGTTATAACCGTAAATCAGCTATTCGTATGTTTACCAGAGGTTTATTGGGCAGACGAGATAGACCTCCCGGTCAGAAAAAACAATACGATCCAAAATTATTATTGCCTCCTCTTAAATTTATATGGCTTGCTACAGACCAAATGTGTGGAGCTCGATTAGCAGCAGCATTACCGATATGGCTTCCTTTTTATGAAGCTAAATATGGGCTCGAGCCAGAGACAAAGCTTAAATTGCTATCAGCGAGTGCACGCACGCTGGATCGTCTTCTTAAGCCTTTAAAACATCGTTATCCGAAACGTTTTAGTGGCACAAAGCCGGGAAGTTTATTAAGAAGTCAAATTGCAATAAAAACTCAGCAATGGGATGAAAAGCAGCCTGGGTATGTAGAAGCAGATACGGTTGCGCATTGTGGGACAAGCTTACTAGGCAATTTTATTTGGAGTATTACACTCACGGATATTTATTCCGGTTGGACAGAAAATGCAGCTGTATGGAATAAAGGAGCGCATGGCGTTTTACAACAAATAAAAAAAATAGAGCAGCGCTTACCCTTTTTTATTTTAGGTTTTGATTCGGACAACGGAGGCGAATTTTTAAATTATCATTTATTAAAATATTTTCAGGAACGCAATAAACCAGTTGAATTTACACGTTCACGTCCCTATCACAAAGGAGATAATGCTCATGTAGAACAAAAAAATTGGACGCATGTACGGCAATTATTTGGCTATTATAGGCTAGAAAATCCTACTTTGGTTGATTTGATGAATGACCTTTACCAAAATGAATTTGCTTTACTACACAATTATTTTTGTCCGGCAATGAAACTACAAAAAAAAGAAAGAGTATATGCCAAAATAATTAAAAAATATGATCAGCCACAAACACCCTATCAAAGATTAATACAAAGTCAGCATATTGATGATTTACAAAAAAAGAAACTAACTAGAATTTATCAATCTTTAAATCCCTTCGATCTTAAGGAAAGAATAGAAAAAAAATTAAAACATATCTTTATGAATGTTGACCTATACTTAAGAAAAAGGGCGAGTTCATTTTAGAAAAAATGCACCGAAGTTCGGTAACAGGTATTCTGGCTCAACGACTCTGTAACTTATTTGACCTTCGGTAACAGTTTACTTTGGCTCAATAGCAGGTCAGGGCTTTTTATTTTGCAATAAACATCATTTTTTAGAATGAGGCGAGGTATTTTTGTGAGATGGGCTGGTGTTCTTTTCTTCTTTTTCCATTTGAGATTTGCTAAATATCAAAAAAGGATTAGAGTTTTCATAAGTTAACTCACGTCGGGCTTTTTTTTGTGGATTATTTTTATCTTTCGCATAATTAATAAAAGCATCGACGATTTCATTGATATACTGTTGAAAGTTAATGTGTGGCCGATTAGGATTTTGAGCATTGAATTTAAAGGGTAAAACAAAATCGGGTGTGATGATGTTATATTCAATGATCGTTGGTATCTGCGTTTTTAATTCTGGATTGCCAATGACTTTAGAGAGAATTTGTAACGTAAAACCGTCAGGATATATTTCCGCTAAACGTTTAATTTGTGGCTCAACGAAAGTCATGTCTGAATTGGCATGCCCTGAACCCGCGCCAAGATTACGGTCATTTTGAGTGACATCGCCATAAAATTCATGTGCGCAAAAATGTAACCATTCCCAAGACAGTTTTATTTCAAATAAACAGGTGGCATTTGCATAGGCTGTGGCCCCCGCATGTTTTGCTGATGCACCTTGTTTTGTCATCACTCTATTTTGTGAAATACGGCGCCGGTGATTGTTCTCTTCGCGTTCTTTTTCTGCTTTTTCAAGTTGCTCTTTCGTGATG
>MHBB01000073.1:789-1504 GCA_001803185.1 Legionellales bacterium RIFCSPHIGHO2_12_FULL_35_11 | reverse complement strand
TTGAAGAAATCACTGGTTGTATCAATATATTTTTGAATTTTTATTTTTTCATAAGGAATAGAAAAAGGATAATTTGTAAAAAGAGAAACAAAACCATATTTTGCAACTCTTGTTAAAAGCGTTCCCTTCTCAGGTGTTGCGATGACTTCTGGTGAATTGGTCGCAGACCTTTTTATGATTTTACCTATGGGTCTATGCTCTTTTATATTTTGAAAATGAGGGTTTAAGTTTTCTTTAAAAGATTCCGGATCGAAATCTTTGTTAGCTGACTTCAAAGCATCTTCGTCAATCATCATGGTAGATTTAAAACCAGGATAAGCAGAAGAAGTAATCGATCGTATCTTTTGTATATGGGAAGGCTTATCTGGAAGCGTTCTTTTTTTGCTTCCTTTATCTTTATAATTAGGATCAGGATTTTTAGGCATAGTAATAATATAAATTCGTTTGTGTGTGTGTGCCGAAAGTATAGCGTTTTTTAAGCATATTTGCTAATAATGGCTATAATGCTTTGATAAAACAACTATTCCTTAAATCGTAATAATCGTAAGCCATTAAAAACCACAATCAAACTTGCACCCATATCAGCAAAAATAGCCATCCAAAGCGTTGCATAACCAAAAAGGGCTAGCACGAAAAAGATAGCCTTGGTTCCGATCGATAAGGTGATGTTTTCCACAAGTTTTCGCCATGTTTTTCGGCTTAAGCGGATAAAAAG
>MHBB01000073.1:0-770 GCA_001803185.1 Legionellales bacterium RIFCSPHIGHO2_12_FULL_35_11 | reverse complement strand
TCTTCCATTAAAGCAACATCAGCGGCTTCTAATGCTGTATCTGTTCCCGTGTTTCCCATGGCAAATCCAATCGTTGCTTTGGCGAGCGCTGGCGCATCATTAATGCCATCACCTACCATGCCAACGGTATTGTATTTTTTTAATAACGCATCCATTGCTGTTAATTTATCTGCAGGTAATAGGTTTGCTCGTATATCATCAATGCCAACCATTTTTGCAATGGCATGAGCTGTTGTTGCATTATCTCCAGTAATCATGGCTGTTGTTAATCCTAAATCATGCATTGCTTTAATAGCAGCGACACTTGTCTCGCGAATCGTATCCGCAACAGAGAGAATCGCAATCGCTTGTTTTTCAGTGCTTAAAATAATGGTGGTTCGGCCTTTTTCTTCTTGGCTTTTAAGCGCTCCCTCAATATTTGCATCACATACACCTTTTTCTTCGGCGTAACGATGATTGCCAATAAAATAACGTACATTATTAATAAGCCCAGTGACGCCACGACCGGGTGCCGCTTCAAATTGATCAACCGGTAATAAACTATTATGCCCATTAGATTTTGCCCATTCTTGGACAATTGCATTAGCAACAGGATGTTCAGAATGTGCATCTAAACTAGCTGCGAGTTGCAAAACATTTTTTTCTTGATGACTAGCTAAAGGTAATATATCAACGACAACAGGTTTGCCGTTTGTTAATGTTCCTGTTTTATCTAAAGCAATGGCTTTTAATTGATGACCGGCTTCTAAATAAGTACCACCTTTGATAAG
>MHBB01000072.1 GCA_001803185.1 Legionellales bacterium RIFCSPHIGHO2_12_FULL_35_11 | reverse complement strand
GCAATAAAAAATATGGCTTTTGATCTTTTTTTCAATCAAAAAAAGAGTGATGAAACTCACAAAAAGTTGACACAGTTATTTATGACCGGACTTTCACCGGTTCGCTATTGCCCATACCGGGCGCACGATTGCTTCACTTCCGTTCGCAACGACAACACTTTTTTCTTAAGCGAATGCCATTGGACAGAGCCACCTACTTAAAATCTAAATTTTTCGCTCTAATTTTACAACATTCATTATTTTTGTAGATATCTCTTCTATAGAAAAACTTGTGGAATTTATATATGGAATCCGCTCGTTTTTATACATTAACTCAATATCACTAACTTCACGCCTACATTGTGCTATGGATGAATATTTTGTATTTGGCTTTCGCTCCGTTCGTATACTACTTAATCTAGCTGGATCTATAGTTAAACCAAATAATTTATGTTTATATGGTTGTAACACTTCTGGGAGTTTATATTTAGTTAAATTATCTTCAGTAAATGGATAATTTGCTGCAAATACACCAAACTGTAGAGCCATATATAAGCAACTAGGTGTTTTTCCACATCTAGATACACCAATTAAAATAATATCAGCCTTATCATATCCATTTGTTTTCGTTCCATCATCAAAAGCTAATGCATAATTAACCGCATCTATCCTTAAGTTATACTTTTCTTTACTTGATACAGCATGTGCTTTTCCAACTGTATCAGAAGCATTTACACCTAATTCATGCTCAATTTGGGAAAGAAACGTTTCAAATAAATCAAAAACACACGCATTAGAGCTCTTAATCAGATCAGCCCGATTAGGATCAACTAAAGTCATAAAAACTAATGGTCTAGTAGCTGAATTTTCAAAATCTAAATCTATTCTAGCACGAAGATTTTCTGCTTTATCCATTGAGTCAATAAATGGGTAAACCTTTGTATCAAATTCAAATGTTTCAAATTGAGTCAAAAGACTACTGCCTAATGACTCAACTGTAATTGCCGTGCCATCTGAAATCATATATACAGATCTACGCATTTTTAATCACACCAGATTTGCATAAAATCTTTTACTTGCATAGTAGATAACGATTCCAAACTACTCATACAACTTAAGATTTTGTTGGTCTCTTCTTGCGAAAATCTAGTTTTCAAATTTGCTTCAAACTTACTTAATAAAGCTGGAGTTCCCTCTAGCCTACGTCTTCTATGACCAATTGGATACTCTATTTCTACTAAATCAGTTGCACTACCATCCCTAAAAATAACTTTAATGCTATTTGCAATTGACCGTTTTTCTGGATCTAGATAATCTTTTGAGAATTTCTTATTCTCAATTACATTCATTTTTTGTCGCAAAATATCAATTCTTGGATCACACGCAACTTCATCTTCATAATGGTGAGCCTCTAAATTTCCAAAAATTAAGCCTATTGCAACCATATACTGTAAACAATGATCTCTATCCGCTGGATTATATAAATTTCCTTGTTTGCTTATTATTCTAATTGCCGACTCATGCGTCACCAATTCGATGCGCTCTATTTCTGATAATCTATTTTTTACTAAAGGATGCAATTTTACAGCACATTCAACCGCTGTTTGTGCATGAAATTCAGCTGGGTAAGAAATTTTAAATAGTACATTCTCCATAACGTATGAGCCATACGAACGTTGGAACTTAAATTGCTTTCCACCAAATAGCACATCATAGAATCCCCATTTTTGAGCAGTTAAAGCACTTGGATACCCCATTTCTCCTTGCAACGTTATCAAAGCTAATCTAACTGCTCTTGATGTAGCATCACCAGCTGCCCAAGACTTTCTAGATCCAGCGTTAGGAGCATGACGATATGTACGTAAACTTTGGCCATCAACAAAAACTTGAGATAATATTTTTAAAATTTCATCTTTTGTAGCACCAAGTAAAACAGAAGTTACTGCAGCACTTGCTATTTTAACTAAAATAACATGATCTAATCCTCTAGCATTAAAACTATTTTCTAGGGCTAAACAACCTTGAATTTCATGTGCCTTAATCATAAAAGTAAGCACATCATACATATTAAGATCTCGACCTTGAAATTTTTGTTGCATTCTGGATAAATAATCTGCGACAGCAAGAATAGCACCTAAATTATCTGAAGGATGACCCCATTCTGCAGCTAGCCAGGTGTCATTAAAATCTAACCAACGTACCATTGTACCAATATTAAAAGCTGCTTGAACCGGGTCTAATTCATAATTAGTCCCTGGTACCCTCGCACCTCCAGGTAAATTAGCGCCCTTTACAACTGGCCCAAGAAGTTTGGTACACGCGGGAAAATTTAATGCCAACATTCCACAACCTAATGTATCCATTAAACAAAGTCGCGCAGTTTCATATGCAAGATGACTACTAATTTTAAAGTTTAAGACATACTCTGCGATATCATTAATAACAATGTCATAACTGGGCTTAACATTATCTTCTACAGAAATTTCCATTTATTTATCTCGCAGTGATTTCAGGGAATACTCTTAATTCAGGCCCAATATATGTGGAGCTGGGTCTAATTAATCTATTATCTGCTCGCTGCTCAAAAATATGGGCAGACCAACCAGTTATTCTAGATATTACAAAAATAGGGGTAAATAGTTCAGTTGGAATACCACAATAATGATAAGCAGACGCGCTATAAAAATCTAAATTTGGAAATAGATTTTTCTTTTCATGCATCAAAGACTCTATTCGCTCTGAAATTTCATATAATCCTAAATCCCCACAAGCTTCTGCCTCCATTTTTGACCACTCTTTAATAATATCAGAACGAGGGTCACAATCTTTATATACTCTATGTCCAAAACCCATGATTTTTACTTTGTTTTCGAGCATGTTTGTTAACTGCTGCTCTGCTTCATCAGGATTTGCAAAACTTTCAATCAATTCCATTGCAGCTTCATTGGCTCCTCCGTGTAAAGGTCCACGCAAAGTTCCAATTGCTGAAGTAATAGCGGAATAAAAATCAGAAAGAGTTGCCGCTGTTACTCTTGCTGCAAAAGTTGAAGCATTAAACTCATGCTCAGCATATAAAATCAAAGATACATTCATCATATTTCTATGCAGTTCAGAAGGAGTTTCACCATGAAGAAGTCTTAAAAAATGCCCGCCAATAGTATCTTCATCAGTTACTACTGAAATTTCTTTGCCTAAATGTTGGAAGGCATACCAATAACAAAGCATACCTGGAAATATAGCTAATAATCTATCTGCAATATCATATTGCATAGAAAAATCATTTTCAGGCTCTAATGTTCCAAGCATAGAACATCCTGTTCTAAGAACATCCATAGGATGAGTATTTTTAGGAATTAATTTCAAGCATTGCTTTAAAGGACCTGGTAGACTTCGTAAACTAATTAGTTTATCTTTATAATTTTCTAATTCAGTCTTGGTTGGAAGTTGTCCATAAAACAATAGATATGCAACTTCCTCAAATGTGGCTTTCGCTGCTAAATCATCAATTGAATATCCTCTATAAGTCAACCCTTTTCCTGATTGCCCTACTGTTGCTATTGCTGATTTCCCAACAACCACCCCAGCTAATCCTCCTGAATTGTCGCTCATTGTATTCCTCCAATGCTTATTTTAATTACCCAAACAAATAATGACAAACTATAACAGAAGCAATTATTCCAGACAAATCAGCTAATAAACCAGAAGGAATAGCATGTCTTGTATGTCGAATGCTAACTGAGCCAAAATATATTGCTATCACATAAAATGTAGTTTCAGTACTTCCCATCATAGTAGCTGCGGTCTTTGCAATGAAGGAATTACCCCCATACTCCTGAATTAAATCTGCCATTACACCATTTGCTGCACTTCCCGAAAATGGCCTAATTAAAGCAAGCGGCAACAATTCTGGAGGGACACCAATAGCTGATAATACAGGAGTAAGAGCTTGATATAATAAATCAAAAAAACCAGAAGCTCGCAACATTCCGATACCAACCATCATCGCAATTAAATACGGTATTAAATTAACGCTAATTTTAAAACCTTCCTTTGCACCTACTACAAAAGAGTCAAAAACATTAATTTTTTTTATAGATGCATATAGAGGTATACCAACAACAAATGATAAAAACAAAATATTTGAAAAATATGTTGCTAGAACTGTCATAAATTACCCATTGCCTTAATCCGATACATACGTAATTTAGCTAATTGCTTCACAGCTATTAATGCAACTATTGTAGAAACACTTGTCGCAATTAAAGAACTGAATATAACATCTGTTGGATGAGTTGCACCATTTGCAGCTAAATATGCTATTGCTGTTGCCGGAATTAATTGTACACTAGATGTGTTTATTGCCAAAAAAGTACACATTGCATTGCTAGCTGTATGGACATGTTCATTCAATTTTTGTAGTTCTTTCATGGCTTGTAAACCAAACGGAGTAGCCGCATTTGCTAAACCGAGCATATTTGCAGAAATATTTAGAATCATTGCTCCCATGGCTGGATGATCTATTGGAACCTCGGGAAATAATAATTTCATAACAGGACTCAGTAATTTGGCAATTAGTTTAACCAAACCAGAATCGGTTGCGATTTGCATTACTCCTAGCCACAATGACATTATTCCTGCCAAACCCAAAGCTATTTCAAATCCCAATTTCGCATACTGAGTAACAGCACCAACGACGGCGTCTAGCCTGCCTGTTATTATCCCAACTACAACTGATATGACGAGCATTGCTAACCAAATTATATTTAACACTATTGCTCCTTAAACTACTAAACGCTAAACTAGCATCAAAACATACCAACCAAATTTTTTCAATGCCATATATTATCTTAACTTTGCTACTTTATATATGTAATTTTGCTCATGCTTTTGGTCATACTGAAAAAAGTAATGACTACACAAAAAAAACTACAATTATATCCGCTCTAAAAACTAACCATAACATTGATTTAACTTCTGATACAAATACACAAATCAATCAGATAATTAAAGAAATTAACTCTAGTAATGCCTCTAATTTCTCCAATAAAATTATATTTTTAAATAATATTTTTCTAAATCGTCCTTATCAATTTAGCGCCCTTGGAGAAGGGGCAAACGGTGAATTTGACCAATCTCCTCTTTATCGAACAGATGCATTTGACTGCGAAACTTACGTTGATACTATTTTAGCTTTAGCTCTTTCTAAAGATCTTAATTCCTTCAAAAATAATATCCAAAAAATTCGTTACAAAGATGGAGAAATTTCTTTTTTAAAACGAAATCATTTTACGTGTATAGACTGGAATAAAAATAATCAACAGCAAGCTTTTGTGAAGGATATAACAAATACTATTTTGAATAAGCAGAATAAATCTATCGCTTTAATAGCTAAAGCTGATATTGATAAAGCTAATTGGTACAAGAATATATCTGCAAATAGAATTTACCTTCCAAATAGTTCCACTAAAGAAAGGTCTCTTAAATTAAAAATATTAAGAAATTCTGGAAATAAATTGCAAAAATCTTTATCTGAAATTTCATATATTCCATTTAAAGCTTTTTTTAATAAAAATAATAAGCCAAACATGCAATTAATTAAACAAATTCCAAATGGCTCAATAATGGAAATAGTTCGCCCAAATTGGGAATTAAGAAAAAAAATTGGTACTGATCTGATAATTTCTCATTTAGGTTTTGTAATTTGGGAAAATAACCAGCCCTTCTTTGTGCATGCATCATCAGAAATGCAGAAAGTAGTTAAAGTATCACTCATTGATTATTTACTTAACAGCAAAAAAAATAATAAAAATAATGGGGTTAATATTCAAATTATTTGCGAAAAAATTACTAATGCTTAATAATGAAAAAATTAGGATCTAATATAGCTTTTGAATATTACCTGGTTTTACTAATGCAAATCTAATTAGGAATTTTTAGGCTAATTTCCTAATTAGACCTCTTGCATAATCTAATTAATTGTTCTGAAAGCTTAATACAGGAGTTCAGATGTCAAGAAAATATGGCAAACAGCATAATTTATTTAAATACTTAGGATTCATAAGTAGCTTATTCTGCTTATATTTATCTGCTTGCCATAAACCTCCATACAACGATTTTAAAAAAGATCCTCCTCATTTAAAAAGATCAATAATAGGAGTTGGAGTAGGCGCAGCTATAGGAGCATCTCTTGGACAGCCATTAACTGGCGTTGCAATTGGTGGCTTAGTTGGTTCAGTAGCAGGACTATATAAAGTTAACAAGCGAGCAGTTATCGAAGAGATAAGATTGCAAGACATGCAATATATAGAATACGGTGACACAATGACTTTGATTGTCCCAACAGACCACTATTATGAGTTTGATAGTCCAAAACTAAATGACATCTGTTATGCTGGGCTAAATAATATTATTAGGCTACTTAAATTTTACCCTAAAAGTCATATTTATATTTCTGCTTTCACAGATGATGTTGGTAATAGTCATCATAAAAAAATGCTAACTAGAGCAAGAGCCGAAACAATGTTAACCTTTCTTTGGGCACACAATATTCCAGCTAGATTGCTAACTGCCAAAGGCTATGGCGATAAATATCCAATTGGAAATAATAAAATTATTCATGGCAGCGCTTATAATAGAAGAATTGAAATCCAATGGTTTAATCTTGATGATAAACCGCAAATGGTGCCAATTTATAAAGATCCTCGAAAATGGAGTATCGGTGATATGAAAAAGTAAATTGCTTTTTCTAGGATAATCCTAGAAAAAGCAGTTGAGTTCGTAGCGAGAATGACTAATGTG
>MHBB01000071.1:3163-6991 GCA_001803185.1 Legionellales bacterium RIFCSPHIGHO2_12_FULL_35_11 | reverse complement strand
TAAATTTAACTTCCACTGTCGGCGCCAATTTTTGAGCCGTTTTTCACGTCTAGCAAAATCAATAGGATTAGCATAATGAATTCAGTACACTTTTAGCCTGACTATATCCTGGATGCCGCGGACAAGCCGCGGCACGTAGGCGGTGGGGATGAAGCGGACAAGCCGCGGCACGTAGGCGGCGGTGGGGATGAATTGTAAACACGCCCTAGAACGATGATTTACTTAAGTTTGTACTTTTCAAATTCTCGAGTTTTTCATCAATCATTTCTTCTAATGCTTTAGCAGCGCTGGTTTTGCGCCATATTCTAATATCTTGACATGTATTAAGTATTTTATAATCATCTTCTGTTTTAAATTTAGCGACGTAAGCATTTAAATCATAAATGGATGATTTTTCATCTAATTCTATTTTAAATTTCGACAATATTTCTGTTTTCAATGCATCCCCGCGCAAACTCGAAGATTTACTTGCTACAGAAAATAGATGCCAACGACCATTGCCATTCTCCGTTACAGCATATGAGTAGTGTAATTTAGATTTTAATGATTTTAAAGGATTTTCATCATCTACAATATGCCGCTTTTCTTGGACTGGTTGATATTCAAAGCTAAATTTTTTAGCTGTTTCACTAAAAACTCTCTGTACTATTTTACTTTCTGCATCACTTAATTGCGATGCGTTATTTTTATTCAAATTAATTTCATTACTAGTAATAATTTGTGCAAATACTGACTCAAAAAAATATAAAGGTACTTTTTCTAATAATTGTTCTTTGCCTGTAAAGCATTGGAGAAATTTATTGATTTCTATATCAAAAAAATCATAATTGCCGTAAAATTGGTTTACTGGATCGGTGTCAAATCGAGCTGATACGAATTGATTAAGAGTGATTTTATCTTTAGAATTAATTGCATTTTTAAATTTTTCACCCAAAAGGAATTCATTTATTTTATTACATAATAAATGTATTGCATATATAGATGTGTATTTATTTAGAAAAATTGTTATTTGATCAGTGTTTGAAAAACGATTTTCCTCTTTTTGAGGACTTACTTTCTCAGGACGTATTATTTTAAATGTATTGCATTGTATATTTTCTTCATCTTCAGAAAATACTTGTTTTAATTTCACGATCAATTGTAGAATTGTCTGCGCGCTAATTTCCCCAATATCATTAAGACTTATATGCAATTTTAAGGAACTAGAGGATGTTGCGCTCGATTTTCTTCCAGTATCCTTTTGAGTATTTTGCTGTTGGGCTCTTTCTCTTTTAGTTGGATTTTGGTTTATCTCTAATAATTCGTCTGTACGCATTGCGTTGTATTTTTGTAAGTCAGGCTTCACTTTTGCATTTTCATCACCTACCACTTGAATAAAATCACCGCCATCCGGTACACCACAATACCAAGACTGATCATCACCAATTAATTCAGCAATATCTTTTTTTGCTCTACATGTGCCGAACATTTTTTGTTCTTGCATAAATGACTCCAAAAATAAGTGTATTCATTCATTATAGTCTAGAAGAACTTTCTTGGTTATTCTATCAATCTCAATCAATGTTTCCAAAAGTGATTGAAGCTGATATAAAGGCCAGCTATTCGGTCCATCGCTAAGCGCATTATCAGGATCTGGATGCACTTCCATAAAAATCCCAGAGATGCCAACGGCAGTCGCGGCTCGTGATAATGCTGGAATAAACTCCCTTTGCCCGCCAGAAAACTCCCCGCCACCTCCTGGAAGTTGTACTGAATGAGTTGCGTCATACACTACTGGACATCCTGTATCACGCATAATTTGCAGAGAACGCATATCTGAAACCAAATTATTGTAACCAAAACTAAATCCACGCTCACAAACCATAATTGCATGATTGCCGACAGCTTTAGCTTTATCTACCACATGCCGCATTTCCCATGGCGCTAAAAATTGCCCCTTTTTTATATTTATTGGTTTATTAGTTTGCGCAACTTGTTGAATAAAATTGGTTTGACGACATAAAAATGCTGGTGTTTGCAGCACATCTACCACTGAACATACTTCATCTAGTGGCGTATTTTCATGTACATCTGTTAAAATTGGCACACCAATTTGCTGTTTAACCTTATCTAAAATTTTTAAACCTGTCGCAATACCCAGACCACGATAACTGTTAAGCGATGTTCGATTCGCCTTGTCAAATGATGATTTATAAATAAAAGATATCCCAAGTTGCAGGCATAATTCTTTCAGAAAACCTGCCGTACTTAACGCCAACTCCTCGCTTTCAATAACGCAAGGTCCGGCAATTAAAAACAGCGGGTGCTGCAATCCTGCTTTAAAACCACATAAATTCATTATTAATCACCGTTGATGAAAATGTAATCCAGCTAACACAAAAGATTTAAATAATGGGTGACTACTGCGAGGCGTTGAAAGAAATTCAGGATGAAATTGACAGCCAATAAACCACGGATGAGTGGGAATTTCTATCATTTCTACTAATAATTGATCATGAGCGCGCGCCGAAACCATCAATCCATGTTCAACCAAAAGTGGAATAAATTTATTATTGATTTCATATCGATGCCGATGACGTTCTATGATTTCATCTTGTTGATAAATTTTGTTGGCCAAAGATCCATTCAGCAATTGACATTTCTGCGCTCCTAAACGCATGCTGCCACCAAGATTGCTGCATTCCATCCATTCGTCAATCATAGCAACTACTGGGTAATTAGTATTTTTATTAAACTCAGTGGAATTTGCGTCATGCAGTCCTACCACATTTCTAGCATATTCAATGATAGCCGCTTGCATGCCTAAACAAATACCAAGAAATGGAACATTATTTTCTCTAGCAAAACGTATCGCTTGAATTTTACCGTCAACGCCACGTTCACCGAAACCACCAGGAACTACTATTGCATCAACATCTTTTAATATATCAGTTCCATGATGTTCAATTACCTCGGCATCAATATGATTAATCTCAATTTTAATTTTGGTATGAATTCCAGCATGATTTAAAGCTTCGTTTAATGATTTATAGGCATCATTCAAATTAACATATTTACCTACCATTGCAATTTTTATGACGGTAGTCTTGATTTGTTCAGCAGCAACTACTTCTTGCCACTCGGATAAATCAGCTGGATGAGCTTCAATATGTAATTTTTGCGCCACTATTTCATCTAATCCTTGCGTATGCAAAATCATTGGAATTTGATAAATACTCGACACATCGTGCAAAGATATTACTCCATCTTTCTCTACGTTAGTGAATAATGCTATTTTCATGCGATCGATAGTGGAGAGTGGTTTTTCAGCTCGGCAAATTAAGATATCTGGTTGAATTCCAATGGAACGCAATTCTTTGACTGAATGTTGAGTCGGTTTAGTTTTAGTTTCGCCGGATGTTGCAATATAAGGTACTAAGGTTAAATGGATAAATAATGATCTTTGATTGCCTAATTCTATCCGCATTTGTCGAATCGCTTCAAGAAAAGGCAATGATTCAATATCACCCACGGTGCCGCCTATTTCAACCATTACAATATCAAAATCTCGCGCTCCCAAGGCTATGGAATGCTTGATTTCATTGGTGATATGCGGAATAACCTGTACTGTTGCTCCTAAATATTCGCCACGACGTTCTTTTTTAATCACCGACTCATAAATCTTACCTGAAGTAAAATTATTATATTTAGTCATTGTAGTCTTGACAAAACGCTCGTAATGCCCGAGATCCAAATCTGTTTCAGCTCCATCATGAGTAACGAATACTTCTCCATGTTGCACTGGACTCATGGTGCCAGGGTCAACATTGATATATGGATCGAGTTTGA
>MHBB01000071.1:2419-3157 GCA_001803185.1 Legionellales bacterium RIFCSPHIGHO2_12_FULL_35_11 | reverse complement strand
TAACGCGCAATCCTCGCGCTTCCAAAATCGCCGCCAAAGATGCAGATGTAACTCCTTTCCCTAAGGAAGAGACAACTCCTCCGGTAATAAAAATATATTTTGTCATTGTTTAGCATTCCAGGCTGCAATTTTATTTTGAATTTTATACATAGATATCGCGCAATCAACGGCTTCGACGCCTTTGTTACTACAAACACCACCAGCTCTGTGTATTGCTTGCAGCTCATTGTCGGTGGTCAAAATCCCAAAAACTACCGGTATACTATGCATTAATGAAACACTTTGACAACCATGACTTACCTGTTGGCATACTATATCGTAATGACTAGTCTCGCCTCGAATTACCGCGCCCAAAACTATAATCACTTGCGCCCAAGAACTATTAGCCAGTTGTTTGGCTATAATTGGTATTTCAATTGCCCCTGGAACTTCGATGATCAAAATATCTTGTGCAGCAAAACCGCGGGCATGCAGCCGTTGAATGGCGCCATCCTGTAATGCTGATGTCACTGTGCGATTAAACAAGCTAACAATTATACCAATAGGAAATGAAATGTGCTCTTGAGAATTCACTTGGCCGTTGATTATCTGCATCTTATGGAGCCTCGGCGATTGCCAGCAGATGGCCTAATTTTGTTTGCTTGGTCTTTAAATAGGTATAATTCTCAACAGTCGGGGTAGTTATTAACGATATTCGTTCGCTAATTTTAAGTCCATATTTTTCAAGATTCGCCACTT
>MHBB01000071.1:0-2413 GCA_001803185.1 Legionellales bacterium RIFCSPHIGHO2_12_FULL_35_11 | reverse complement strand
GATTGTTGGTTAACAAGCGTAAAATCGAAATTCCAAAATGATTTAATATTTGATAGGCTACTGCATAATCACGATTATCTATGGGCAATCCTAGTTTTATATTAGCATCAACTGTATCAAATCCTTGTTCCTGTAGAGCGTATGCTTTTAATTTGTTCGCCAAGCCCAGCCCCCTGCCTTCCTGACGTAGATAAATCAATACCCCGCCTTCTACAGCTAACATTGCCAAAGATTGTTCTAGTTGAGCTCCGCAATCACATTTACACGATCCCAAAACATCGCCAGTCACACATTCTGAATGGATGCGCACCAATGGAACTCGATTGATAACCGCTGGCGGCTTCATCAATGCAAAATGTTCCGATCCATCTAATAAACTATTAAATACAGTCATTGTAAAATCACCAAAATTTTTTAATGGCAATGTTGCGGTAGCCGCTGTCGTAACTAAAACCTCATGGCGCATTCGATAATCAATTAAATCCTGAATTTTTAGAATTGGCATTGCGTGAGTTTGCGCAAAAATCGCTAAATCACCATTGCGACTCATGGTGCCGTCATCATTCATAATTTCACAAACAACTGCTGCTGGTGTTAATCCGGCTAATTTAACCAAATCAACACTGCCTTCGGTATGTCCAGGACGTTCCAATACCCCGCGTGGGGCGGCCCTCAAAGGGAAAATATGACCTGGAGTTACAATGTCATGTGGGCTACTATTTTGAGACACCGCTATTTTAATGGTATGAGCTCTATCTGCCGCCGAAATGCCAGTCGATACCCCGCTTGCAGCTTCAATAGATACCGTAAATGCGGTTCCGAAAGGCAATCCATTATTACAAGTCATCATGGGTAATTGCAATTTATCAATCATCTCACCGACCATCGGCAAACAAATTAATCCACGCCCAAAACGCACCATAAAATTAATTGCATCTGCAGTAATATGCTCCGCGGCAATGACTAAATCACCTTCATTTTCTCGATTATGCTCATCTACTAAAATAATCATACGTCCAGCTTGCAAGGCTCGCATACCTTCTTCAATTGAGCTAAAAACACATTTCATGAGCAAACCTCTTGGACTCAACTTTACTGACATTATACTTTGGAAGTAAATCCAATAACACATTTATTTTAATGTACTATATATAAATATATGGAACAGCCTGGGGCGACGATGACCCACTTGAAATTTCTAGATATTCTAAAAAGGTAGTAAAATGCAAACAACCAAGATGTTAGTTAATCAAAATAGATTTATGCAAGCTATTGCTTATACCAATCAAAATTATTTTTCCAAGCCTTTTTCTATATCACCAATTTTTAAACGTTGGTTTAATCAGCTGGCAATAGCACAGTTAGCTTCGGGAGAATTAATCCATTTAAGTGGGACAATAGCAATCAAATACGTGAATATATTAGTAGATAATATATCAATTACTCAAGAACAAATAAAATTTCTTCATAAATATTATGATCAAGCAGATAGAAAAAATTTATTACATGAAAAGCTTGCAGAATTAAGACTCCAGAAAATTAGCTTAAAGCATAATATATCGGAGATAGATGAGACAATGCCAGGTTCTGCTGCGGCAATCCAAGAACTAAAGAAGCAATTAGAGTCATTAAAGCAAGCCAAAATACCGCTCACAGAAGAATTAGAAGCTATAGTTACCAACAGATCCGCCGCCGAAGAATTATATAAATCTATTGTCCAACGCGGGACATTGGAGATAAATATTCCAGCAATTGAAGACGCACATCAATCTAAAGTGACGGCAATTATGCATCGCCCTAATCATGGCTTGATGCACTCAGTGCGAGCGGCGTATTCAGTGCCAGCTATCCAACAATGTAATCACTTGTCTGAGATTGTATTTGATCAGCAACAATTGGAACGGTTGCAATTAATGATGCTATTTAGCGTGGTGGGGCGACAAGATGAAACCGGGTTTAATGATACAGGCAGACATGCAACTACTGCTGGAAATCAAACTTATGCCGAGTACAGAATCGCATCAGCTCGGGCTTATGTAAAATATTGTCTTGAAAATAAAGATCTATTATCTGGTTTGTATTCAATCCAAGATGATTTTATACGCGAAATATATCATGATGCATTAATTATTCAGTTGATGGGGTATAGGTCTGTAGAGGGCGCTATTATAAATAGCAATAAAATACCAGATTTATTTATTGATTATTTACAGAAAACAAATCAATGCAGTCGTGATGAAGCTATCAATCTATTCACTACATACAAGCAATCCGGCATAGAATGTTTATTAAAAGTTTTATTTGATCATGAAGATAAACCTAGTGCCACCTCCTGTAAATTCGCTCAATAAAGGGTGAATTTTATCCAACAAAAACCTTGGTAATTTTATTGAAGTTTTTCAGTAAATAACGT
>MHBB01000070.1 GCA_001803185.1 Legionellales bacterium RIFCSPHIGHO2_12_FULL_35_11 | reverse complement strand
CACCATCATATTCCAGGCAGATACCACCCCCGTAAGAATCACTGGCACACCAACCGCACCGCTCACCACTGTTTTCGCAAGCACTACAACTACCAAATTTTACACAAGGATTTTCATCTTGTGCGAACACTAACCCAAACGCAAACAAGACGAGGAAAATAAGCTTGCTAGCCTGCTTCATTAATCGATTTAATGTAAACAGCACAAAACTTCTCTTTTTATACAGGAATTTTCATTTGATTTTTTCTATTTTTATTAGGTTTTGCTTACTTCCTGCTTATTTATAAATAACTTTTCATAATCGGAAAAAGTACTTTCGTTTCGTAAGACATCATCCACATTTCTTCCCAATACCACATACTTGAAGAAAATCCAAGGATCGGCAATTAGATCAGTTATATTATTTTTCAAGCTATTGAATTCTTTGGCAATGATTTCGTCCCAATATTGTTGATATAATATTGCAGTATCAGAGAAGGATTTTTTTTTCAAGTTTTCAACAAAGAAATCAACTTCCAGCAAACCTCTACCAAGATTAAGACCATATTTAAAATCAGTACCACCCACACTATCTCCAAAAAACACCACTGGATAATCTTTTGAAATAGATTTATAAAAAGCGTATTCCTTTCTTGGAGCACAATGTAGTTTTGCACTTTTTGGAAATTGGATCTCATATTTTGAAGCAATAGATTCTAATTCTTTTTTAAAATCATCCAACCACTTCAATCCTATGCTTTCGTCTTTCCAAGCGAATTTTGCAGAAGTATTGTAAAATTCAATTGCTTTTGGAAAAGTGGCATCGCGACATACAAAAGGTAAATTACTATAATATGGAATAAAAGTTTCTTTTGGGTATGTATAAAACTGAACTTGCGAATATTCATTGTTTGTTGCTGAATAAGTTAAACCATGAGCACCAAGTTTTTCTCTACTTGTTTTTTCATAATATTCAGGTTTACTATTATTATAAATAAGATAAAGACCAAATTCATCATAATCATTTTTACCAAGAGAATTTTCAAATTTCTCTGTAATACGAAGATGATCTCTCACATCATTGTTAAGACCTAGTGCCCCTGATGTAATAAAAACAGGATTATTACTTTCTGCCAGCCATTCGCTGACTTCTTTAATTTTTACTTCCTTATTGTGAAACGCAAATCTATCTGCGAATGATGTTTTTAAATAAGCTAGTAGATGAGTTTGAAAATTGCCAACCGCAATTCTTGGATAATGTTGATAATTTGGATGTGGCCAAAATGCTAAATCACTTGATTTTTTGTTTGAAAAAATAGTATCTCTTACTTTATCATCTGGCCATAATTTACTTTTTAATTTCTCTGGAAGTTTTCTTGCGTTATCATAAGGAAGACGAAGACATTGCGTTCTAGTAAAAGTTGACCTGGCTTCGTACAATTCTACTTTTGCTCGTGGATTCTCTTCAAGTAATCTCAATGCCAGGTACAATCCCACTGGTCCTGCTCCTGCAATGGAATAAGTCTGACCTTCTCCACTGTTTACTTTATCAACGTCTATGGGATAATGATTTTTCAAGTTGTGATCAATATCAAATATAACATCCTCAACTGATGTTGCTTGGGAAGAGCACGCAAGTACTAGTACCACAAGAATCAGAAAAATAACACTCTCCAGATGGTACGTCTTGGCGTGAACCATTTGCGCGCAAACTTAAGAAATGAATGTTTCCCTGCAACAAAAAAAAGTTTAAATACCCCCGAAGTGGTGCACCACCAAGGAGGAGAGATGCACTTGCTTAAATACGCAAATACAAGTTGAGTAAAACAACGTAATTATCAAAATGATGAATTAATAATCATCAAATTAATATTATTCGATTGCCAAGTTTGGTTTCAACCACGATGGTTGTTAAATGTCAGTTGGTCTGGCT
>MHBB01000069.1 GCA_001803185.1 Legionellales bacterium RIFCSPHIGHO2_12_FULL_35_11 | reverse complement strand
TCTTTTATCGCCTCAATCTGCTCGGCATATGTTTTTGAAAATACATGCGAACCATCCAGGGCCTACGCATGAATAGTTTACAATGTAAACATAAAGGAATACACGCCGTCATTGCGAACAGGGCCTGAAAAACGTTCCGAACTAACTTGCACTCGTCTTTGCGAACCGTAGGTGAAGCAATCTAGTGACTTTAAGACCGCTGGATTGCTTCACCTACGGTTCGCAAAGACGAATAACTAATTAATTTACGTACAAATTGTGAAGTTAGTTAAGAGTGTTAGCGAAGCAATCTAGTGACGTTTAAGGGCTCTAGATTGCTTCGCTATCGCTCGCAAAGACGCATTTTAGAACATGTCTTTAAAAATTCATAAAGTCCAGATTGACAGGAATGCAATTACAGAAAATGAAAAAAAGCTCAGTAAAATAAATAAGCCTATCTTATTTTTCTTCATCTATATCAAACATACGCTTAAATAGAAGCGTTCCGTTAGTTCCACCAAAACCTAATGAATTACTCATAGAATAATCAATTTTTCTAAGTTGGGCTTTATGAGGCACGTAATTTAAATCACATCCTTCATCAGGGTTATCCAAATTAATAGTAGGTGGAGCAATTTGGTCTTTAATAGCTAATATACTAAAAATCGCCTCAATTGCACCAGCGGCTCCCAATAAATGTCCGGTCATTGATTTAGTAGAGCTTACAGCCAGCTCATAAGCATGCTTACCAAATACTTTCTTTATTGCTTTAGTCTCACCAATATCATTTAGATATGTAGATGTCCCGTGAGCATTTATATAATCTATCATTTCAGGTGACACATTTGCATCATCTAAAGTTGCTTGTAAAGATCTTGCTCCGCCATCGGCATTTTCATCAGGAGAAGTTATATGATAAGCATCCCCAGACATGCCAAAACCTACTAGTTCAGCATAAATTTTTGCACCACGAGCAACCGCATGTTCATATTCTTCAAGCACAAGAATTCCAGCACCTTCACCCATTACAAAACCGTCTCTATCTTTATCCCATGGTCTAGATGCTTTTGTAGGATCATCATTTCGCTTCGATAATGACCGCACAGCTGAAAACCCAGCTAAACACAAAGGAGTGTTAGTCATTTCTGAACCACCACAAACCATAACATCAGCATCACCGTATTTTATCATTCTGGCAGCAAGCCCGATATTATGTGTCCCAGAAGTACATGCAGTAACAACCGCAATATTTGGGCCTTTAAGCTTATACTCGATAGAAATATGTCCAGCTAACATATTTATAATGCCTGCTGGTATAAAAAATGGAGAAACTTTTTTTGGACCGCCAGTATTTAAACGATCTTGATTATTACAAATAGTTGTAATACCACCTATTCCAGAGCTAACAGCCACACCAGCTCTTTTTGATAATTCATCAGAGATACCAATTAAATTTGCATCTTGCATAGCTTCCAATGCTGCTACCATACCATACTGAGTAAACGGATCCATTTTGCGAGCATCTTTAGGATGAACATATTGTTCGATGTCTAAATTTTTTACCTTTGCCCATATTTTAGTTGGGTAATTTCCTGTGTCAAAACCTTCTACACTCTGAGCACCACTCACACCTGCTAAAATATTTTGCCAGGATTCTTCAACATTCAAACCAACAGGTGACACCATCCCCATACCTGTTACCACTACGCGTCGCAAACCTGATGACTTACTCAAAATAGGACTCCTAAACAAAATTCAAATTATCAAAGACTATTACCCTGCAAATGCGCACTGCCATTAAGTTAAGAAAAACACTGTCATTCCCGCGAAGGCGGGAATCTATTTCTAAGCAGGCACAGTGCCACTTTATGGATAGATTCCCGCCTCGCGGGAATGACAAAATCCTTAACTTAATGGCAGTGCTGCAAATGCAGGGTAAATATTCAGATGTTTGAAAACCAAACTTAGGGGTCTAGAAAAAATAACTTGTGCTTTTTACGCTTGACGGAAAAAGCACAAGTTATTTTTTCTAGACCCCTAATCCTAATTAAATTACTCAGCTTCTTTATTCAAATTTTCTTCGATGTAATCAATCGCTTCTTGAATTGTCGTAATCTTTTCAGCTTTTTCATCAGGAATTTCTGTTTCAAATTCTTCTTCAAGAGCCATAACTAGTTCAACAGTATCTAATGAATCAGCGCCTAAATCGTCAACAAAAGATGCATCATTGCTTAATTCATCTTCTTTAATTCCTAATTGCTCAACTACAATTTTCCGAACTCTTTCTTGTACTGTACTCATAACTTACATATCCTCTTTGATTTAAAAAAAACTAAAAATGAACTAAAGTATACCTTGCAATCGATAATAATCACAAGCCTCAAGATTAATCCATATACATACCACCATTCACATGAATAGTTGATCCTGTTATATATCCTGCTGCATCTGAAGCAAGAAATGCAACAGCATAAGCTATATCATCAACACTACCTAGTCGTTTAGCAGGAATACGTTTTAACATTTCGGTCTTAACCATATCAGGCAAAGCACTAGTCATGTCTGTATCAATGAATCCCGGAGCTACTACGTTAACTGTAATACCTCTTGAAGCCATTTCTGCAGCTAATGATTTAGAAAACCCAACTAAGCCAGCCTTTGCAGATGCATAGTTAGTTTGGCCAGAATTACCGCTTGACCCAACAACAGATCCTATACTAATTATTCTACCCCAGCGAGCTCTAAACATAGGTTTAATACTTGCTTTACTTAAACGATAAATTGAGCTTAAATTAGTGTCAATAACTTTCAACCACTCTTCATCATCCATTCTTAGTAGTAAATTATCACAAGCAACACCAGCATTGTTAACTAAAATTTGCGGGCTTTTCGCTTGTTCTTCTAATGTTGCAAACAACTGATCGATACTTTCTTTACTAGTTACATCTAAAACAACTCCTTCGCCAAATAAGTTTTCTTCTCGTAAAGAATTTATAATTTTATTAGCTCCATCAACAGTAGTAGCCGTACCAAATACATAAGCACCTTGCTTAGCAAGAACTTTAGCTATACCTAGACCAATTCCTCTGCTGGCACCAGTAACTAAAGCTATCTTTCCATCTAAATTGCCCACAAAACATTCCTCTCTATTTTTCAAAAAACTTATAATAGTAACCCTGTTAATGCATGATCAGTATTAATTGATTTATCAATTCTTTTAATCAAACCACTTAAAACTTTTCCTGGACCACACTCAATAATAGAATTAATACCGTTTTTTGCCATACAATCTATTATCTTTACCCATTGAACTGGAGAATATAGTTGTTCTTTTAAAAGTGATTTAATCTGTAAATCTGTATCATATACACTCAAGTCAACATTACTTAAAACCACGCAATTTGGCCTCTTAAAGGTGAATTTATTTAAAGCAGTGCTAAATTTATCAGCAGCATTTTTTAACAGAGCACAATGACAAGGAACACTAACCGGGATAATCTTCGCCATTCTTGCACCAGCTTCTTCAGCTAACTTAATTGCTCTATCAACAGCCGCAGTATGACCTGCTATTACAACTTGTCCATGCGCATTATAATTCGCTGGTGTTACCAGCTCAACATCTGATGATGCTTTATGACAAATTTCTTCTGTTTGCTCATCTGTTAAGCCAATTATTGCTGCCATTGCCCCTAAACCTAGTGGCACATTTTCTTGCATTAATCTACCACGAATACTTACTATTTCTGCCGCATCTACTAAATTGATAGAACCAGAACAAACCAACGCCGCATATTCACCTAAACTATGGCCTGCCATCATCTTTGGAGGAAAAGGTTTTTCTAACTCGAAAATTTTGTATACACAAACATCAGCAGTCAAAACAGCTACTTGCGTATATTCCGTCTGATTAAGTTTATCTTCTGGGCCTTGTTGCACGAGATTCCACAAATCATATCCTAATCTAGTTGAAACCGCCGCAAACATCTCTTCTACCATTGAATACTTTGCAGCAAGCTCATTTAACATTCCAACAGATTGAGAACCCTGCCCTGGAAAAACTACAGCTTGTTCTAACATATTTCAAACCCTAAACAATTTAAAGAAGTATCCCTCTTTCAACAAAATCGGTAATTTGATCTCGCAGCAAATCCACAACATTACTTTTAACTTGTAACATAGCCTGCTCTATTGCATATTGGAAAGCAATAGAATTTGCCCCACCATGGCTTTTTACAACTATTCCATTTAGACCAAGTAAACTAGCACCATTGTATCTCGCTGGATCCATTCTATTTTTAAGATGTGCTAACGCTGGTTTTGCTATTATACCGGAAATCTTTGACCACCAATTCTGAGTAAATGACTCTTTCAAAACATTAATCATTAAACTCGCAAGACCCTCGCTTGCTTTTAATGCAACATTTCCAACAAAACCATCACAAACAACTAAATCTACTTCACCAGAGTAGAATTGATCACCTTCAACATAACCAACATAATCAATTAATTCGCACTCAGATAACATATGCGCGGTACGTTTAACTTGGTCATTACCTTTAATTTCTTCAACCCCGATATTTAAAACAGCAACCTTCGGTTGACGATTTTCAATAGCCTTAATTAAAGCCGAGCCCATCACTGCAAATTGAAATAAGTGCTCAGCACATGAATCAACATTTGCACCTAAATCTATAACTCTAGTTTGCCCTTTAGCTGTTGGTAACTCAGCAATAATTGCTGGTCTATCAATACCAGGAAGAGTTTTTAATACAAATCTTGCCGTTGCCATCATGGCGCCTGTATTACCAGCACTGACACATGCAGCGGCAATTTCGTCTTTTACTAAATTAATAGCAACCCGCATAGAAGAGTCTTTTTTATTACGCAGAGCATGCGATGGAAGTTCATCCATTTCAACTATTTCAGAAGCGTGTTTGATTTCTAGTTGTGAATTACTAAGATCTGTTAAGCCATGTTTTTTTAAATGCGCCAAAATTTTCACTTCATCACCAACTAGGATCAAGTGTAGCGCAGGATTATTTCTAACAGCGCGCAAAGATGCAGGTATCACGACTGATAAACCGTGATCACCTCCCATAGCGTCTATTGCGAGTGTAATTCTATTCAAAAAATTTACTCTTCTTCATCATCATAGTTAGTGCCAGTTTCAATAACTTTACGACCTGTATGAGTATAACCATCTGGCGTTATGTGATGACGTAGATGAGTTTCACCTGTCGTTGAATTAAATGATAATGTAGGCTTTGATAAACCATCATGAGAACGACGCATATCTCGACGAGAACGAGATTTTTTATTCTGTTGTACAGCCATTTGAGTTACTCCTAAACAATTTGTTTTTACAGGGTGTGAATTTTACCTAGTTTTGTTACATATTCCAAGTATTTAAATAACATTTAAAATTAAATGTACTAAAAACTAGTTTAAGTAGGTACAGGCTGTAGCATCACATTCAGAGATTTCAGCATGTTTTTCTGGGCAATACAAGTGTATATCATCCGTTATGATTTGAGATAAATCAACTTCATTTGTATCGGAGACTATACAATCGTAACTTGCCATTAAGCGTTCAGCTACATCTTCAGAACGACATACAGCAACAATACTTTTGTTTTTATATGGGTATTTAAAGTCACCTAAGCAACGCTGGCAAGAAATATGTATTTCCCCTTGCAGAGTTAGCTCAAGAAGATAATAATCCGCATGCTTGCTGAATTTATAGTGATACCCTATAGTACACGGAGATAAAATAAAACTCGGTAATCTTTCATCTATTTGTATTTGAAAAGGGCCTTGTAATGTATCAAAAACCGCTTTGCTTAAGATAATTTTCATAATTTATATCCTAATATCAAATTTGAACAAAAGCAGAGTATAGCGTAAAATGTAGGTTTTGTATTGTGAATTAAATGAAAACTAAAGTTATCATTGGTCTCTCCGGAGGAGTTGACTCATCTGTTGCCGCTTACTTATTAAAACAACGTGGTTACCATGTTGAAGGTTTATTTATGAAAAATTGGGAGCAAGACGATACCGATGAATATTGTCCAGCTGCCCAAGATTTAGCCGATGCAGAGGCAGTATGTGAAAAATTAGATATCAAATTACACACAGTTAATTTTGCTCAGCAATACTGGGATAATGTATTCACCCATTTTTTAAATGAATATGAAAAAGCCCGCACACCTAATCCTGACGTCTTATGTAATAAAGAAATTAAATTTAAAGCATTTTTAGATTACGCTATTTCTTTAGGTGCTGACTATATAGCAACAGGACACTATGCCAAAGTTATTACCAATCACAAAGTTTCTGCTCTTTACAAAGCAAAAGACCGCGAAAAAGATCAAACTTACTTTCTAAATGCTATAGATAAGTCGGCTCTAGCCAAAACACTTTTTCCTCTTGGAGAGCTTCTAAAGCCAGAAGTAAGACAAATTGCTAAAGAACTTGGCTTAGTTACTCACGCAAAAAAAGACTCTACTGGTATTTGTTTTATTGGTGAAAAACGTTTTAAAACTTTTTTAAATGAATATATGCTAGCTCAACCTGGCGAAATTAAGTCCACTGATGGAACTGTACTTGGCCAGCACGATGGACTAATGTTTTATACTTTTGGTCAGAGACAAGGTTTAAATATTGGTGGTCAAAAAAATTACTCTGAAGAGCCATGGTACGTGGTAGATAAAGATATTAATAATAATTATCTGATTATTGCTCAAGGGCAAAACCATCCTATGCTCTATGCAAGTGGATTAATATGTTCCCAAATTCATTGGCTAGTAGATGAAAATTTAATTTCCCTACCATTCACATGTCATGCAAAAACGCGTTACAGACAAGCTGATCAAGCTTGTATTATCTCACCAATTGATAATAACCAACATTATATAATGTTTTCAGAACCACAAAGAGCAATAACTCCTGGTCAATATATTGTCTTTTATGATAAAAATAAATGTTTAGGCGGAGCAATAATAGAGCAAATAATTAGATAATAGTGTATTATCCTAGAAAAAGCAGTTGAGATCGTAGCGAGAATGACTAAT
>MHBB01000068.1 GCA_001803185.1 Legionellales bacterium RIFCSPHIGHO2_12_FULL_35_11 | reverse complement strand
TCATAATGGTTCGAAATCAATGGCATGAGCGTTTTTGCATCTTCATTTAATATAGAAGCAACATCTTCTTGAGAGAGCTTGACATAGTCTTCCTCTATTAATTGTTGCAGCAACGCTCGTTTGACATTTCGCCAATTAAGGTCGATTACTTTGCCCGATGTTGTATCTATTTCTAATAAATCCCCCATCTCGCCGAGGATAAAGTGGTTGCAGCATTCACAAAATTCTTCATACGCTTCTTTTGCATACGCATTACCCAATCCGCGCTTGCCTTGGTATCCATGGACTGCAATCAAGACTTCTATTTGCTCACACAGTGCATTCAATAGGGCAAATAATTGAAAGTAATTGTTAAACCCTGTTTGTAATATGTTGTTAATGTCTTCATTAGAAAGCTCGCTGCTTCCAGTGCTATAATATAGGTCATTCATATTAATAGGCCAGACCCCAAAACCAGCCTCAAAGGCAACCTGAATAACGCGGTTGTGGACATGAACACCTTGAGCACTCTTTGAAGCCAAGATACCCGCTATTCTATCCGCAAGCTTAAAACGTGCCTGGGCTACTAATTGGGCTAGGTTTTGTGGCATGTTGAAGAGGATAATGACGTAATTTACGCGATCATGGAACCCAGGTGAGCATTATTTCACATCTTCCGCTATCCTGGAGGCAATGAGGATTTTTTGTTCATTGCTTGTTTTAGGATGGGTAAAGATGGCATACAACGTGCTTAATGACTCAAGTAGTTGCGATTTTTTAGAGTAACCTGAATTTTCCCCGGCGTGTCGGTTTAATTCTTTAAAAAAAATCTCTTTTTTTGTCAAAAGATCCACTTGATTTGTCCTGTGATTAAAGACTTCATGCGTAGCCTTATCATCATCGAATTTCAATTGCACAGCTAAAAGTTCATAAAAGTCGGTTAGCCATTCAGCATGAAGGCTTTCAGGCGCTGTTATTGTTAGCGGCTTGGGTTGTTGTGCGTAGCATTTATTTCGGTTCAAAGTTGGCATAAACTCGCTCTCATTTTGGTTAAGCCCATGTATTTTTTATTGCTTATTTATCAATAATAGCTAATTATAACACAAAAATGATGGTGACGGATTAAGAAAGGCTTAAATGAAGTAAAAAACAGAGCTAACTATGGCTTTTGCTCTATAACTTATAGCCTTGATTTCGAGGAACATTTCAGACGACTCAACCTTCCACTAGAAAACAGATTACGCCTCTGTTGCATCAATCGTTATTTTTTGACCACATTAAGCGACAGCGACTAAATAAGCGTAAATTATGTCTTATAAAATCTTTTAATTTTATACCTTCAAGTAAATTGGGATAATCACTAAAAACTGCTTTGACACCCCACTTAAAAAACTTGTTAGCTCTAATTTTACTATTGACAGTATAAATGCATACATCAAAACCATGAAATAATATAGATTTAATCCATTTTTTATTAGCAATTTTATGATTTATATTAATGGATACGCAATTTATTCTTTTAGCTAAACTTAACCAATCTTTTGTCCAATTATGAATTAACATACCTAATGGCAAATTAGGTTTTAATTTGGAAGATAATAGTAAAACAGTATAGTTAGCACTAGAAACTAATGGTAATGGTTTATGATTTGGCCAATAATCCTCTATATGTTTTATAACTGCTTTTGTAATTGACAACTCACGCCCTGGAAGAGGCTTAATTTCAATATTAGCGTATATATCATGCTTATTTAACCAAACTAATGTTTCAGCTAAAGTTGGAATTTTACAGCCTAAAAATTTATTTTGAAACCAGTTTCCGGCATCTAACGATCTTATATAATCAGAATGAGTTTCGTATATATTGCCTTTGCCATTTGTTGTGCGCTGTAAAAAGGTATCATGAAAAATAAATAACTCTCCATCCAAGCTTTGAACAACATCGAACTCAATAAATTTACAGCCAAAATTTTTAGCCGCTTCAAAAGCAGCTAAAGTATTTTCTGGCGCGTATGCCGAAGCACCGCGATGCCCTATAACCTGGCCTAATCTGTTCATACTTAAATTATACTATTTTTATATCTCGTAAAAAAATCTTAATGCATATCCATTTGATTTACTACTGAAATAAGTTTATAACTTAGCAAAATATATATTTTGGAGTAAATAAATGATAACTTCTTCTGTATCCTCTGTTAAACAAGAACAAAACACACAAACCGATTTTTTAGAATATGCTCTTCAGCATAAATTTGGAGATATTCATTGTAAAGTAGACCACGACTCAGGGATGAAAGCAATTGTTGCGATTCATAATACTAAACTTGGTCCAGCACTTGGTGGGTGTAGATTTATTGAATATCCAAATACAAATGCAGCACTCTTAGATGCAATGCGGCTCGCAAGAGGAATGAGTTACAAGTCAGCAATAGCGGACTTACCATTAGGTGGTGGAAAAGCGGTAATTATTAAGCCTACTAAAGAATTTGATAGAGAGGCTTACTTTAATAATTTTGGTAAGTTTGTTAACGAACTAAATGGCAAATATATTACAGCCTTAGACAGTGGCACAGAGTTAGTTGACATGGATATAATCGCAAAACATACGCCGTATGTAGCAAGCTTAACCTGTTCGAATTCAGACCCTGCATCTGCTACAACAAGAGGTGTTTTACGTGGCATTGAATCAGCTGTCGAGTTTAAATTAGGCAAAACATCATTGGCTGGATTACATATTGCAATCCAAGGTCTCGGCCATGTTGGGTATTTACTTGCTGGCTATTTGCATGAAAGAGGAGCAAAAATATCTGTAGCAGATATAAATAGTGAAAAAACAGCCATAGTTGCTGAAAAATATAATGCAAATATTGTTTCAATTTCTGAAATTCATAAAATTCACTGCGATGTTTTTTCACCTTGTGCTTTGGGCGCAATAATTAACGATAAGACAATTAACGAATTTCAAACAACAATAATAGCTGGGGCTGCAAACAATCAACTAGCTCATACTTATCATGGTCAATTGATGCATGACAAAGGCATATTATATGCCCCAGATTATGTAATAAATGCTGGTGGTGTTATTTTTGCTTGTGGTAAGTATTATCACACAAATAACGACATCATTAACAGCCAAATTGATAATATCAAAAACTCTCTTTATAAAATATTCACCAGATCTATAGAAGAAAATAAACCAACAAGCAATATAGCTGATATTATTGCCCAAGAAATTTTAGGGGAGTAATTAATGAAGTATACTCATTTAACAGATGATTTATACAAATATATATCTAAAATATCTGTTCGCGAACATCCAGTAATGACGAAACTTCGCTTAGAAACGCAAAAAATGACTTTGGCAGAAATGCAAATTCCACCCGAGCAAGCTCAATTTATGCAATTTTTAATAAAATTAATCGGCGCAAAAAGAGTTTTAGAAGTTGGAACATTTACTGGATACAGTGCGTTGGCTATGGCTTTAGCTCTTCCTGAAGATGGCAAACTAATTACCTGCGACATTAGTGAAGAGTGGACTAAATCAAACCAAGTTTATTGGAGTGAAGCTGGTCAAGCAGAAAAAATTAATCTTCGATTAGGCCAAGCCATAAACACATTAGATGAACTTTTATTGCATGAAGGTAAAGGAAGCTTTGACTTCATTTTTATTGACGCAGATAAAACCAATTATGTATATTACTACCAAAAAGCAAAAGAGCTACTTAGCAACAATGGTGTAATTGCAATAGATAATGTATTGTGGAGCGGTCAAATAATCGATATGTCTGACACAAGAGGTCAAACTAGAGAAATTCGAAAATTAAATGAAATAATACAAAATGATAATAGTGTAGATATAAGTTTACTCACTATTGCAGATGGCCTGTTTTTAATTAGAAAAAAATAATAGGAGTAAAGGAAATGGAATCTAACAATCCTTGTGGTCTAAATGGTTTTGCTTTTCTAGAGTTTTCTAGTCACGACAAACATGTTCTTGATAAGCAATTTACTGAAATGGGTTTTAGAAAAGTAAAAACCATAAAAAATGGCGATATAACTTTATATAAGCAAGGCAATATTGAGTTTATTGTAAATATAACCACTGACTCCCAAGCATACAATCACGCTACAACTCACGGCACTGGTGCGTGTGCAATGGGATTTAAAGTTGCCGACGCACATCATGCATTACAACATGCTTTAAAACATGGGGCGACTGAATTTAATGACAAATCAAAGTTACAACATAACTTACCTGCCATAAATGCAATCGGTGGAAGTGTAATCTACTTCGTAGATGACACTATGACTCCATTTGGGAATGTTTGGGAAAACTGCTCAGAAACAGATTCTAATGTGGTAGATGCTCAATTAGCTGATATTGATCACTTAACTCATAATGTGCAACGTGGCAATATGGATAAATGGGCACAATTTTATGAAGATATATTTAACTTTAGAGAAATTAGATTTTTCAATATAGAAGGACAAATGACTGGTCTTGTTAGTAGAGCATTAAGTAGTCCTTGCAATAAAATTAAGATCCCTCTTAATGAATCAAAAGATGATAAATCTCAAATTGAAGAGTTTTTACATGAGTATAATGGCGAAGGAATCCAACATATTGCTCTGTCAACAAACAACATATACTATACAGTATCTGCTTTGCGAAGCGAAGGTGTCAAATTTTTAGATGTTCCAGATACTTATTATGAAATGCTATATAAAAGAATACCTTGGCATACTGAACCATTAAATAAATTGCAGGATTTAAAATTACTAACAGATGGAGAAAAAGACCCTAAAAGTGGTTTGCTTTTACAAATTTTCACAGAAAATGTTTTTGGACCGGTATTTTTTGAAATTATTCAACGAAAAGGCAATGATGGTTTTGGAGAAGGAAATTTTCAAGCTCTATTTGAAGCCATTGAAAGAGATCAAATCAGAAGAGGTACGCTATGAAATTAGCTAGTTTAAAATCATCTCGCGATGGAACTTTGTGCATTGTTAATAAATCTTTATCTAAAGCAATTAAAGTGGATAAAATTGCAAAAACCATGCAAGATGCTATTGAAAACTGGGATACAGTTGAGCCACGGCTTAGAGAAACATACCAAAAACTAAATTCTGTTCAATTAGAAGATTCATTTGCTTTTAGAGCTGAAGACTTTTCATCTCCTTTTCCAAGATCTTATCAATGGTTAGATGGTAGTGCTTATGTTAACCATGTGGAATTAGTCAGAAAATCACGCGGGGTAGAAATGCCAGAAAACTTCTGGCACGATCCTCTAATGTACCAAGGAGGTTCTGATAAATTTATTGGACCTTGTGATGATGTTCTAGTTGCTGACGAAGCATACGGTATTGACTTTGAAGCTGAAGTAGCAATAGTAATTGATAATGTTCCTATGGGAGTAAATGTTGCGAATGCTGCGTCTCATATAAAACTACTAATGCTAGTTAATGATGTTTCTCTACGGAATTTAGCTCTTAGTGAAGTTGCAAAGGGATTTGGGTTCTTACAAGCAAAGCCTGCTAGTAGCTTTTCACCAGTTGCAGTTACTCCAGATGAGCTAGGCGATTTTTGGGATGGAAATAGAATTAATTTGCCACTCAAAAGCTATCTAAATAATCAATTATTTGGTGAGCCAAACGCCAGTGATGATATGATATTTTCATTCCCGCAACTAATATCTCATGCAGCTCGTACAAGAGAACTTACAGCCGGGACTATTATAGGATCAGGAACAGTTTCGAATAAAGATAGATCTAGAGGATCGTCTTGTATAGTTGAAAAGCGCATGTTAGAAATTCTAAGCGAAGGAAAGGCGACTACTCCTTTCATGAGTTTTGGAGATTCAATTCGCATAGAAATGCGAGATCTGCAAGATAATAATATATTTGGCTCAATTGAACAAAAAGTAGCAAAATATAAGGGAACGCATGAAACTTTATGATTACTATAGATCATCTTGTAGTTATCGTGTCAGGATTGCACTAAATATAAAAAATCTTGAATATGAAGTTATTCCTGTTCACCTTCTAAATAATGGTGGTGAACAGCACTCAGCTGACTACAAGAAAATCAATCCACAAGAAGTTGTTCCAACCCTAGAAACTAATGATGGAATATTAATAAATCAATCATTAGCCATTCTAGGATATCTTGATGAAACATATAAAACCCCTCCTCTTCTCCCTGAAGATCCAATTGCCAGGGCTAAAGTCAGAGAAATATGTTTATTAATATCTTGTGAAATTCATCCACTAAATAACCTTAGAGTTCTTCAAACTCTTGTTAATGAATATAAATTTAATGATGAACAAAAGCTTGCGTGGTATCACAAGTGGTTAAAGTTAGGGTTTGATGCTCTAGAATTAAAATTAGCTAGTCTACCAAGAAGCAAAATGGTTTGTTATGGTGATAGTATTACTCTAGCTGATATTTGCCTTATTCCTCAGGTGTATAATGCTAAGAGATTTAAATTTAATTTAGATGACTACCATCTAATAAGCCAAATTGGCGAATATTGTAATTCACTAGAACCATTTAAACAAGCGGTTCCTAAAGAATAGGCACGGCTGTCCCATCTTAATTTGATTTGATTTTTGTCGCTTGGCACGATATGCTCCCTTCTCCCACAAGTGGGAGAAGGGCTGGGGATGAGGGTTCTTGATGTGGTTAAGTCTTGAGTAAATTTAAAATACTATCCATTACACCCTGTATATTTGTAAAAACTTCATGGTTCCATATGCGTAATACTCGATATCCACGACTTTCTAATTCTTTAGTACGGAAAGAATCGTATGCGATTGCATCCATATGTTGACCACCATCAATCTCAACGATTAATTTTTTTTCACGACACACAAAATCAGCGATATAATTGCCAATAACGTGCTCTCGAACAAATTTATACCCGTCTAATCGCCTGTTTCGTAGGTAGTACCACATGCGGTTTTCCGCATCAGTCATGTTGCGTCTTAAGTCCTGAGCACGCTGTTTCATGATGTCTCTAAAAACTTTGGCGCAATATGAATGCCAGCGTTTCATTTCCCCAACCAGCTTTTTTACGTAACGCTTTCAATGCAACATTTTTAAATGATTTTTTCGCGTTATTTAACA
>MHBB01000067.1:20129-34371 GCA_001803185.1 Legionellales bacterium RIFCSPHIGHO2_12_FULL_35_11 | reverse complement strand
ATGCATTAGCATGGGGCAGAACAGATGAGCAATAAAAATCAGATTGCTCAAATTATGATGAGCTCAGTAAGCCTTTCTAGTGAGCATTTAAGAACGGCGGCGGAACGTATTCATGATGTGTGTTTACCAGCGTAGTTGGTTTTAATGACACAGAGTTATGACACGTTTTTGCCACAGTAGATTGGTTTTTATGACACAGCATCGAGCTAACTATTTGATTTTAAAACGATTAAATGGCGCGCTCGGAGGGACTCGAACCCCCGACACCTTGGTTCGAAGCCAAGTACTCTATCCAGCTGAGCTACGAGCGCTTTATATTTAAACAGTACAGATAAAAATAAAAGTTCTAATTACCGTTAATTTAAAAAGTTTGCTTAAAAAGTTAATTGTAGATATCATGGTGGGCCGTGTAAGAATCGAACTTACGACACAAAGGTTAAAAGCCTTCTGCTCTACCGACTGAGCTAACGGCCCATGAATTGAAAGAAGAATGATACAGGAATTATTTTAAACATCAAGTGATTTTTAAAATTATATTCAATTTTTTATAAAAATATCTCCTGATCTGAAATTTCCATGCAAGAAGTTTAATGAATTAAACTCCAAAAAAGATCATTATCAACTAGCTAAGTCTTTATTTGTAGCAATGATACTAACTTTCAACTTTTTTAAAATTTCTAATGATTGCTCTAACGAAGATGAATCAACAACAACAAGAAGAATGTCTGCCCCTAAAGCTCCGCACCCTTTAATAGCTAATATTTCTATTTTTTGACGTATTTTCTCAATCAAACTTAAGCTATGACTAGCTACTAAATTTAAAGATAATAACTCTCTATGATAATCATTAATCCCTTGAATTAACTTTTCACTATTATTAGTTTTTAAAGAGTCATAAGTTGAATTTATTATATCTGTTAACTTAGACGTACTTTTTAATAGGTTAATCTCTTGTAAATGCTCATGTGTTGCTAGTTTATTCTTAGTATGAACCAATATAAAAGATATACTTTTAAATGGCCAAGCATAATTTTCATATATTTCTAAACCATGATTCAAATAAACACAGTCACGCATATTTTGCGTTAAAACATCATACCCACTTGGCATAACTCCCTTACCATTATAAGCAAATTCTTGATATGTATTTAGAATATCTGTTTGACTTGGGTTTTCGCCTTTAAAATGCCAAGAAGCAAGTAATGCCCCCAAAAATTGGGCGCTTGATGCACCCACTCCTCCAACCCCATGGTATGGGTCATAAAATTCTAGGCCGTATTCTTTACTACCATTACATTGCCAATATTTCCCAGCCGGAGAATTCTGGTTAATATTCCTAAGGCATTTTTCCTCTAATAATTTAACTTCAAAATATGGCTTAGTAGTTAAAAGTATCGCGGGGCCTTTGGTCAAAGCCAAATATTCACCAACTAAAAATGTTTTAGCTGGTATTTTCCACTTCATAAAGCAAATTGCCTATTCCTAATTTCAGCTAAAAACTCTAACGCTTTATTAAGACTGACTTTTTTATTAATAGATAAATATTTTTGGAGTTTTTTCTTTAAAGCTGGCACCTCAGAATCTGTAGCACCAGCGACAATTAATAAATTATCTAGATGTAATTTCATATGCCCTTGAATAATGCCTTCTGTGCACAAGGCACGAATAGCCCCTAAGTTCTGCAACAATCCCACAGCACCAACGACTCTAGCTAACTGATCCGAGGATTTAATCTGCATCATTTTAAGACATAATTGAGCCGTTGGATGAATACTAGTTACCCCTCCAACAATTCCTACGACAATTGGAGCAATCATTTCACCAACTAATAGATTATCTTTATATCGCCATTTTGTAATTGATTGATACTGACCTGTTCTAGATGCATATGCATGCACACCCGCTTCAACTGCACGCCAATCATTACCTGTAGCAATTAAAATAGGGTCCATACCATTCATAACCCCTTTATTACTAGTTGCCGCTCTATATGGATCAGACTCAGCAAAGATAGAAGCATTTTCTATATCTATACCTAATTGCTCATCAACATTTTCTATTTCTACCCGCACGTGCGTTAATTTTTCATCGTTTAAATTTGATAAAATACACATACTAACTGTTTCGTTAGTCAAATTTTCTATTGGTTCTTTCAAGTGCTCTAAAACTTGATTAATAATATTTGCACCCATCGCATCACAGCTATTCATGGTTAAATGTATTACAGCCATAATTTTGTGATTTGGCGCGATTAATTTACGAACTTTTAAATCTCTTACACCTCCGCCGCGTTTTACCATACTGGCAGCTATATCTTCATTGGCTTTTTCTATTAAAAATTGCTTGTTTTGTGTGATAATGTCAGAAAATCTTTCAAAATTATTCACATTTGCTAATTGAATTTGCCCAATAATACAGTCACCTTCTACTCTAGTTACAATTTTTCCATTTTGGCGAACAAAACGGGCGGTCTTGGAAAGAGCCGCAATAATTGAAGTTTCCTCAACTGCCATAGGCACAACATAATCTTGATCATCAATATTTAAATTAGTCGCAACACCTAAAGGCAATTGGAAATACCCTATGACATTTTCTATTAATTTATCTGCTAGATTAATATCTACCAAACCACCGTTCGTTAAATAAGATACATCTTCCTGTGATAAAGCCCCCATTTCACAAAGTCTAGCAAATCTTTCATTTCTTGTTAATTTTGAAAAGCCTTTAAATAATTGGCCTGTATTTTCTTTTAAAGACATAATTTTTCCTTCAAATCGGATAAATTTTTACTTCCAGTACAAAACATTGCAATTTTCAATTCATACTCTATCGTTTGCATAACTTCAAAAACAAGTTCAGATGATTTAAGAGCCGCATCTAATAATAACTTAGCAAATCCTATATTTGATGCGCCAATAGCAATTAATTTTGCGGCGTCTAAACCATTTCTAACCCCACCAGAACCCCAAATTTCTATAGTAGAGTCTACTTGTTTTGCATTATACAAACTAGTAACTGTATCGATTCCCCAGTTTTTAAATGTTTCTGCGGCTATTTTTCTTTTACTATCAGCCCTATGACCTTCAATTCGCCCCCAATGGGTACCACCTAAGCCACTAACATCTATCACTCTTACTCCAATATCAACTAGCCTGTTACAAGTTGTCTTTGAAAACCCACAACCTGTTTCTTTTATTATTACTGGAATAGATAGGTATTTTATTAAATTTTCTATTGCCTGATAACTACCACTAAAATTTGTAGTCCCTTCAGGTTGAATACTCTCTTGTAATGGATTGCAGTGAATAATTAATCCATCAGCCTCTAGTGCATCTGCTAATCTTTTTACATCATCCAGCTTTGTAGTTATTAACTGGGAAATTCCTAGATTACCAAACAAAGAAATATTCGGATTCATCTCACGAAGAGTCTTCCATTCCAAAGAAGCATTTTTATCCGTAAGTTCACGACGTTGCGAACCAACACCCATTGCCCAACCAGACTTTTCAGCCGCACACATTAAGTTTTGATTTACATTTATAGCATTTTGGTGGCCAGCAGTCATCGAGCTAACTATAAAAGGGGTCTTAGTTAATTTATTAAGCCTAATGGATGAAATGTCTATTTCATCAAAATTTAAGTCAGGAATTGCTTCGTGCTTTAACATGATTTTATCAAAGGTATTTAGTTCCGTAGTTTGATTACAAGACATAAGAGCTAAATCAATATGATCTTGTTTACGCTTTTCGAACTGACTATATTTACTAGACATACTTTCTTAATGTTTTCAAAAAAGAATAAGATTTTATCACAATTTGTTTAATTATTCTTATTATTCTTTAGAACCTGTTTAAAGTCTTTTAAGCAATAAAGTTAAGAATGCAAGCACCGCCATTTGCAAGCTAGTATTTATTTTTCTTTCACAATTTTTCCATAATCCTAGAAAAATATGAATTATCAATGAATCTGTAAGCTAATTAAACGAATTAAGGCCAATTGCTTCGTACCTCTTAACTAACTCAGTGAGTTCCCCATTAATTGTACATTGTGTCAACAACAACCAAAAACCTGGGTGGCATCACTATGCATCTATTTCGCTTCCGGAGCTGCTTCTGCTGCAGCAGAAGTACTTCCACCTACTGCCTCTTCAGCTCCGCTAGTTGCTACGGACTCAGCTGCGCTCATTGCTGCGCCGCCTAACTTCATACTAGCCTTACCTGTTGCCTCACCAACCTCTTTAGTTTGTCCTTTTGCATCTTCTGTCCATTGCTGAGTTTCTTGTCCATATTGCTCGCCCTGTGCGCCTATCCAACGTAATATTTTATCAGGGAGAATATGAATTAGAGTGAATGACTTCTGCACAACAGTTAAATAAAGACTCGTATAAGTTACTAAACAGAAAAAAGACGCATACATTGCCGCCCAATTTATATAAGGAGTTGATGCAGTATTTACAGATCCAGCTGAAGCGTAATCATCGCCTGCACTGCCATACGTGGTTGCATCCGGGATTAAAAACTGCATAATCCGCAAAAAACCACTGTTTAAAACAAATATAGTGACGTAACTTAGTGAAATTGAAGCAATATATCCAATAATCATCATAGCTGGCCTTAAAAAGACATTGGTCAAAATCATAACCGCATGCTCAGCCTTACCTAGTGCCTCTCCTCCTTCTGGATGAGTAACCCCAAGAGCAACAATTGGGCCAGCAACCATAGATTCAATTACGGCCATAAACCAAGCAATCGAACCAAAAGTAAATATCATATATGGCACAAATGGCGCGTAATAAGCATCAATCCAACCTACCCCAGCTAAAACACCAAGCCAGGAAGCCAAAAATGGTAAAATTAAAGATACTGCTACAATAACTAGACCACCAGCAAATATCCCAAATAATATCGAAAAAGAAATTAAAGTTATCCATATCTCTACAGAAGTATTAATAAAAGATGCCCCCATGTAAGCTAATGCTATTATTGGATGAATCATTGTCGTTTGTAGTAATTGTACTCCTCCACTAAATGCCTCCATTAATAGACTTAATGGGACATAAAGGAATGCCTGAAGTATCATACTAAATAAATCAATAATCCAACCAATCAAAATATTTATTAGTCCACGAAACATATCATTATAAAAAGCATTACCAAGCGCTCTACCAACGCACGCACCGAACAGACTTCCGCAGTCAAACTGTTTTTTGGGGAATGACATTGCATTTCCGCTAGGCTGGATGTTCATATTCAGCGAAAAAGTAGGTGTACTTAAACCAGGCTGCCCAGGAAGATGAATTAAGTTTGCATTAGTTACATATCCATTGACTGAGGTAGAATTTTGGTCCTGGATGGCAGTGGCGGTTGGAGTCACATTTGTCGTACTGGCTACCGTAGCAGTGTCTGACGCGAAATATCCTTCCATTAAATATTTTATGTATTTAAACTGATCGTCACTTAATAAGTTGGCAAGTGTTCCATTATCTGACATAGAATCTAAATCGAAAGTACTATTATTTAGGCCGGAATTTGTGTCAACCACGCTATTTTGAGAGTCAACTGTTTGACCATTATTATTAATATAAGCCAAATCAAAGAAATAAGATCCAGCCATAATCCAGCCCTCTTCCTCAGAACCACTGATAAATTCACGAAGATTATTAGTATAGTGTGCGCTCTTCATGCTATTGACCATATTTAAAGATGGCAACATTATTCCATCATAATCAATCATCGCATCCTGAAACTCGTAACCAGTTAAAAGAGTTGGCTGAATAAGAGATGGTGATGGCCCCCAATTAGTACAACTTGTATTCGCTCCATTACACACCACTCCACTTTCCATCAATGGAACTCCAAACTGATATTTAGCTGCGGGGTTCAGATCATTTGAGCCGGCTTTTGAGTTGGTAATGTATGGATTATTACTTACCATTTCAAGAGCGACTGGCGTAAGATCTGAATACATCTGTTGAATAGCAACTGCTCTTGATTGCCGAATTGTATCTATATCACTACAAGAAAGAGTATTACTCTTGACTACGCCTAAGCTACTTGCATCAAAATCACTCCAACTAATAGTCCCACAAACACCATTTAAAGCTGTGTATGTAGTACCAGTTGCGCTAGTAGAAAAATTTGGCATATCGACCTTATAAGCATCAGTAAGTGGAGAAGATGAATATTTACTATCACAAGCAGAAACAAATCCACTACTTGTGGAATTTAAATAGTCAACTACATTTACAGTCGAAATAAAATCAGGTACGGGATTATTACAAAAATAATCCCAATTAGGCACAGCTGTAGTTAATACCCCACTACAAGAACCACCGCCAGCACTGGCTGTTGTTAAATACGAGCTTCTATTTGTCTCCAAAAGTGTTTGCACAGATTTCATGCAAGCCAGTCCGCTTAATATAATCGCTGCACCTTGTGCGATATTTTGGAGAGCTGTATTGTTAGCAGTACTAGAAGAAGAGGTAGTTGAATTTGGATTCATCTGCGCTAGCATAATCGCGCCACCTCGATTTAAATAATCAAGCGCGGAATTCCAGATCTTATCAGCGGCACCAATTCCTTGCACAACAACCCACATAATAAAAATTTGCATCAAACAGTAGCCAGATGACTTAGGGATTAGCATAGCAAGACCAACAGTTGCTCGAACTGGAATCCAAATTGAGGACCATTTTTGTCCAAGCATTTGTCCTTCATGAGCTGTATTCATAGTACCTACAATTAAGGTATACATGACCACAATTCCGCCCAGAGCTAAGACAGCGGAGTTGAAAACTCCAAACATATTACCCATAATCTGGCTACCGCTGCCATGCAGGACCCCGTCTACAATACCAAAAATATTTTCAAGGAAAATAACGGAATAATCAGTTGAAGGTGGCGTAAAGCTCATTGAGCTATCAGCTAACGCCAAAATTGGTGTCAGCAGCATCGATAAGGTAAGCCAGATTTTTTTCATTGGTCACCACCCATGAAACTTTCCTTAAACCATTCTTTAATACTGCAACCTAATTTACGACTCTTTATTTGAAAATACCAAAAATGATAACGAAAAGCTAATGTAAAACAAACTAACATTAATACGAAAGAAACACTAACGCTCAATGCTGTTCCATATAACATATGATACATTGAGTATCCATAAAAAAGAAATCCTACAATAATCATTAAATAACATAATCTTCGCAAACTTTTTTCCTTAACTTTAAGATCATCTTCCGTTAATTTCATCTCAGAAACAACTTCTTCAAAAGTCTTGATCTGCGATTTATTTGCCTTTTGTGGAATCAATATTTGCTTTAAATTCTTTGAAAAATAATTATATATTGATTGAGATCTATTCCAATCAATCCAGGCTCTATAATTAAAAAATCTAACAAATAACTGCTTAGCTCTTGATGGCTCGTTTGGAGATGAGCCAGATGATTTTGGTGCATTTACCATATTATTTGCCTTCTTTTAGTAGACTTTTCCTTATCTTAATATATGATAATATTTAAGAAAATGAAACGAGTATCTAAAAATGCCTGATCTTAGTCATGAAGCCTCATTAGAATACTGGTCCGAATATAATGACCCATCTATATATCGTGTAATTACTTTTATGGAAAGTGTAGAAAGTTGGAGTCTAGACGGCAACCCTGCTTTAGAAGAAGGGCTTAAAGAACTTGGTAAACAACTGGATGATATCGAATCTGTTGATATGGACAAGCTTGGCCATGAAGAGTTATTTATAAAATTAGCTGGGAATATTAAAACAGGTAGAGGTCTTCGTCTTCTACAGGCCATAGATCAAGTGCACCCTGGTAGCGCATCTAAGGTTTTAGTGCATGCCGAAGAAACAAGTGTATCAAGCAACGATCATGCAGGTTTTTTTCTAAAAAGAAATATCGTTTTTGAAAGACTGCGATTGTTATCCAGAACTTTTTCCGATGCTAGACTAAAACTAATCGAACGAGCTCTAGAGGGTGATGAATGAAAATCTTAAATAAAACATTAATAATAATTTTTACTGCTCTAAGTTTTACTACTTATTCTGATGTATACACCGCTAATTCTCAAGATTCAACTAGCAGCGACGAAGATGATACTGCAACCTACTTAAAAAATTTAGGTTCCTATTTGGGATATGACCTAACTACTGATACAACACCAGCAGCCGCTATGTTAGACTATACGTTATCGATAGCTGCAACTGGCCAACAAGTATTAAATGCCTTTTTTGCAACTATTCCAATAAATAGTTTATATAAATCATTCACATCAAACACAATATATGATTCATTTAACACCGAAGCTAATTTAACATTTGAAGATTTTAAATCACCTGGCTCAACTAGTAATGCCTCTGTAGTTGCCAATTTTGATCAACAGAGTTATCAATCTGATCCAGTATCTCAATCAATTCTTAATATTATAGGCACTCCAGATTGGAGTACTTGCGCATCGAATTCATCTTCTTCGTCATCCTCATCGTCATCCTCATCTTCATCTTCATCTTCATCCGCATGTCTATCTCTAGATCAGGTAATGACTACAGTTTTACAAGATGTAACAAACAATGGATATTTACCAGGTGGATCTACTTACTATACTTACGATAATGTTTCTAAATTCTTAAGCCAACTAAATGGTAATAATTTAATCGGGCCATTATTATATGCTACTTCAAATTCTAGTTCTTCAAGCGGAAGCAGCAGCTCAAATGGCCTACCAAAAAATAACCAACTACTCCAAGCACAAGATTTTATTCGGTATGCAACGGAAGCCGTAGTTCCTGTGGAAACCATGTCGTCATCTGACTATGCTACTCTTTATCAATTAGCCTACCCACCAACAGACTCAGAAGGAAATGTTGCATCGAACGTCGATCTTACTAATACCATGCATGCCAAAATCGGTCTTGCTAAATACTTATTAGGACTAAGAGTTTATGCAGCTAAAGCTTCTGTCCCTATAGCTAATTTATATGGAATGTTAGCTAAACGAACATTGATGCCGTCCAGCGGCAGTAGCTCATCTCCTGTTAGTCAAGAATTAAATGAATTTACCATGGCTACTTGGCGACAATACAATCCAAGTAAATCAAGTAACCAACAATGGGCCGAACAATTAAATACGGCATCCCCGGCAACTATACAAAAAGAAATTGCTGTACTGCTTTCTGAAATTTCCTATCAACTTTATTTAAATCGAAAAGAACAAGAAAAAATTCTGTTAACAGAATCTATAATGCTGCTACAAATGCTTGCTAAAAGCCCTCCTAGTAACACTATACCAGATGATGTTACAACCGGAAGCAGTAGCACTACCTAAGGTTCAAGGAATAGAGTAGCAGCTAGACCAGCAGGGCCTACGTTTGAGTGCTTTTTGAAAAAGTCATAAAGTCCAGAGTAAGAAATTGTTTTAATTTATCTATTACCATTTCTATTGTCACTAGTTGCATAGTGCTCATGCCATGCGCATGGGTGCCCCAAACATTGGTTTCAATTGTTTTATTTAAAATAACTTCAACTGCTTTATCATAGCAATCAACAGACAAATCACGAAAAGTATAGGGCCCGGATACATTACTGCTTGTCACAGCATGTAAAGCTAATACTGGTGTGCCAACCGCTACTCCCATATGAGATGGTCCAGTATCGGGACAAATTAACAGATCACCCAAACTAATAATGGCTAACAATTGCGTTAATTTTGTTTTTCCTACTAAACTTAGAACTGAAATTTTATTTGTAATCGCCTCGCTTAACTGTAAATCATGCGAATTAGGCCCACCAATTAATACTACATTCGCAGAAAATTTTTCTACTGCATATTTTATGATTGCTACATAACCTTCCACAGTCCAGCTACGCTCTGGCTTACTTGCTGCAGAGTTAATTAAAATTAATGGTCTTTCCCCTTTGTCAGGCAAGATATTTTTAGCAAACTGCAAGTCTTCCGCGCTTATTTTTAAATCCCAATGGATTTCAGTTTTCTCAACTCCACAAGATTTAGCAAAACGCAAAAATCCATCTAAGGTATGATCACGACCAGAAGTAATTTTCTCATTCACGAACCACTTATGACCGTCTTTGGCACGAATTTTATCATAACCAATTTTTCGCTTTGCCCGAATAAAACCATACAATAAATTAGCTCGGAAACTAGATTGCACTGCCAATAATACGTCAAATTTTCGATTTCTCATTTGACGATTAAATTCTAGATAATCCTTGATATTATTTGGTTTATCTATGACAATAAATTCAACCCCATCAATGCTCTTAACTAATTCATAAGCCGGATTAGATATGATCCAAGTTAACTTGGCCTCAGGTAAATATTTTTGTAAAGTTCTTATTAAAGGGACCATCATTAAAACGTCACCTAAAGCAGATAAACGAACAATACAAATTGAATTTATAGAGTTATTCATCATGTAAAACAAACCGCGTCCCACAGTAAGGACAAATTTCTGCTCCTGTTTTTTCAATCGGCAAGTATACTTTAGGATGAGCACTCCATAGTTCCATTTTATCAGTAGGACAACTTAATGGCAGATCTGATATTTTAACTATAACCTCATGCGTAGTATTTTTTACTTGTTTTACTTGTTTTACTTGTTTTACTTGTTTTGACATCTCTATCTCCGAGACTTTCTATTTTTTACTTACCTGGACTTGGATTATCTAATATTTTGGTAATTAACTCCATAATTTCAAGTAAATTACTTTGATTATCAGCAAAAAATATATTTGCATTTGGCCATTTCCGTAACCACGTTAATTGTCTTTTAGCAAGTTGTCTAGTCGCAGCAATGCCATTTTCAACCATTAAATTATAATCAATATTGCCGGATATATATTCTAAAACTTGACGATAACCAACACAGCGCATAGCTGGCATTGATACATCTAATCTCCACTTAACTAACAATTGCTCTGCCTCATAAATTAAGCCTTCTGTTAACATAATTTTAAATCGCTGCTCAATTCTGTTATGTAGCCAAGACCTATTCTCTGGAACCAAGCATAAATTAACAAAATCAAAATTTAGTTTATTTTTACTATCGAGGATTAAGCTTGATAACGGCTTTCCAGTAATTCTATATACCTCAATTGCCCGTTGAATTCTTTGTGAATCATTCTCATTTATTTTAGCCGCGGATATAGGATCTACCTCTTGTAACTGCTGATGTAAAAATTTAAGTCCATATTTCTCCATATCAGACAACACCTCCAATCTATTTTCTTTAGAGGCGGTTGGTAATTGCGATAAACCATTTTGCACCGCATTAAAGTACATCATAGTACCGCCAACTAACAAAGGAATTTTCTGGCGACTAATAATATCTTCGCATAAATTTTCAATATCACTCAAACAATTTGCAACTGAATAACTACCAATTGGGTCGATAATATCAATCAAATGATGTGGCACAGTGGATAATATTTCTTGTGAAGGTTTTGCTGTACCAATATTCATTTCGCGATAGATCATTGCTGAATCAATGCTAATTATTTCAAATGGATACTTGTCTACTAATTCTATAGCCAAATCAGTTTTCCCTGATGCAGTTGGACCAATTAAGCAAAATACTACTTTAGACATTTTCAAATAAACCCATACATAAAGCATTATTTAATAAAACTGAAAATTTTGCTTGTAAACAATGTTTTTGCATATAATCTAGCAAAGCATCATTCTCTTGACTACTAGATTGTAATGCATCAAATGTTTGACTTAAAAGTAACAAGCGAATTATTTCGGAATATCGAAGATCTTGATCACCATTTACATTTATTTGCCCTGGTATTTCGACAATTTTAGATGAATTACTAATAAGATTTATTAATTTTAAAGATATATTAGAAAATAACTTCTTTATATCAAGTGCCGGCAAGCAACTTGGAATAGTTCTAATTACTATATTAGTTAAACTTGTAAAATCATACTGAATTCCAAAACTCAAAAACACCTCTTTTAGTTTCTCAAGAATTATGTATTTTTCACTCTCTACCTCATAACTTACCGGAACTAAAAGTGGCCTTGCAATTAAAGGTAAATCAGCATTTTTTAAAATACTAGCCGAACTATGATTATGTATGGCTGCTAGATTAACTAAATAAAATTCACTACTTGTTAATTGTGAGAATGCAAAAGAGCTATTTAAAATTTTTATAATTCTCATGCCATCTTGTGGCATTCTTAAAAGCATAGTTTTGGGGTACAATGTCTTTTTAAGCTCAGTTATATTAGCCAACTCAAATCTATCATCTTGCAATGCTGAAGGAAGACATTCTTGCTTTAACGAATTTAGTTTTTCAGAAATGGCAGAAACTATAAAATCATGAATTAACCTTGGGTTTTGAAATCGAACCTCATGTTTTGTCGGATGAACGTTCACATCAACTACAGCTGGGTCTAACTCTAAATACAATACACTCATTGGAAATCTGCCTGGCATTATTTCATCCTGATATGCTTGCATAACGGCATGTATTAATAACTTATCTTTCACCACGCGGTTATTCAAATATATCCAATTTCTATCTCTTTGAGTTCGTGAAATCTCCGGCCTACCAATCAATCCAGATAATTTTATGCCAGAACTTTCTATATCTATACTTTTAGACTCCTCTAAAAATTTTTTACCAAAGATCTTTTTTATCCGTTGATTACGGGTTCTCAGGCATTTAGCTGCTGGTAAACTAAAAATCAATTTATCGTTATGAGTTAAGCTTAATCCAACTCCAGGTGCGCTCAATGCAAACCGTTTAACCACGTCCTCTATTGCATGAAACTCCTGCTTTTCTGTTTTCAGAAATTTTTTGCGAACTGGGGTATTATAAAAAATATCTGTTACATCTATAGTTGAACCATAACTTCTCGCGCATGGTACTATCTCAATGTCATTTTCCCTAATTAATTGCATAGCGTGCTCTGCAGATTTTGGTCTGGATGATATTTTAATTTTAGAAACAGATGCTATGCTAGCTAAAGCTTCACCACGAAATCCCATGCTTGTTATATTGTATAAATCATCTATGCTGCTAATTTTAGAGGTTGCATGAGCAGAAATAGCCAAAGGTAAATCTTCTGCAAATATCCCTATACCATCATCGCTGATTTTAATTTGATTTAAACCGCCAAATTTCAAAATAATATCTATTTGTTTTGATTTAGCATCTAGCGAATTTTCTAATAATTCTTTAACAACCGAAGCTGGACGCTCGATGACTTCTCCTGCCGCTATTTGATTAGCAATATTTGCAGAAAGCTTTTGAATTCTCATCCTAATGGAACTCCCAATAAACCTTTTTTACATCATCTCGCTTTGCAATTTTCTTATTTCCAAGAACTTTAGCTTCAATTAGCGAGCCATATGGTGGATAGCTCCAAAAATATGTTTTAATCCCTGCAAAAATTGCTTTTGTTAAACGTGCTTGATAATAAGGACTCGTTAAATTTTTCTCTTCTCTAGGGTTTGAAATAAAGCCTGTTTCAATTAAAACAGATGGAATATCTGGTGACTTTAAAACCATAAATCTTGCTTGCTCTACCTTTTTACTATGCAAAGATGTGATTTTATCTAAATTATTTAAGACACTTTTGCCCATACTTAAACTTGCATTTATAGCAGCGGTTTGAGATAGGTCTATTAAAACTGTGCGAATTACGCCATTTTTATCATCCAACCTAGATAAATTTACCCCACCTAACTCAGAATAGTTTTCTTTCTCAGCCAACCATCTAGCGGCCTCACTTGTTGCCCCACGCTGAGATAAAGCAAACACAGATGCCCCATGAGATTGATGATTACCAAAAGCATCGGCATGAATTGCAACAAATAAATCACCATCATGCTTTCTAGCAATTGCCATTCTTTGTCGTAAACCAACATAATAATCGCCATCTCTAGTTAATACTCCTCTCATACCAGGTTGGCTATCAATTATTTTTTTTAAACGTTTTGCTATTGCAAGTACAATATGTTTTTCTTGCGAACGATTCATGCCAATTGCACCAGGATCTTTTCCACCATGCCCCGGATCAATAATTACAATCACGTCTCTTAAATTAGATTTTGGCTGACTTATAACTGGAACTGGATGCTTAATCTCTACATTTTGGTTAGTTGAGGTTATCTCCATTTGCAAAACTGTAACCTTAGATTGTATAGTTGTATGCTTTTTAATTGTGAATTCTATCTTTTTACGTAAATCAAAAACCAAACG
>MHBB01000067.1:0-20102 GCA_001803185.1 Legionellales bacterium RIFCSPHIGHO2_12_FULL_35_11 | reverse complement strand
TCTTAAATTATCTATCACATCATTTTTTACTGGGATTTTGTTTAGATCGAAGCCTAAGTTTGTGTTTTGCAGATCAATTACTAATCTTTCAGGGAAATGTAAAATAAATGCTTGATATCTTGTATCTACTGATAATTTTAAAAAAATAGATTTAAATTTTGTCCCATTAACTACTTTCATGGAACTTAAACTAGCCGCGTAAGCTTGGCTAAAAAATAATACAAAGAAAAATAAAAGTTGAAGCCATGTTCTAATTTGGCGACTCATAGAGTACTCGCTAATCCTTTTAATATTGCTTCACCTGAAGGGCTATGAGCATTAATTATGATATCTCGTCCCTCTCTCTGTCTAACAATATCAAACGCCAGATCAATATTCTTCAGTGAATATTTTGCTCTTTCTGGCCATTCGATACAACAAATATCTTGATCTCCAAAATAATCACGAAATCCAATATAGTCTAACTCGGATTCATCATGAATACGATATAAATCGAAATGATGAATTTGCATATTTGTGAATGAATACGTTTCAACTAACGAAAATGTCGGACTTTTAATAGATGAAGTAACCCCTAAAGACTGCAAAAGAAAACGAATAATAGTTGTCTTCCCCATACCAATCTCACCACTAAAAGTAAGAACTAATGGGGTAATTAAAAATTGTGAAAGAGTTTTTGCAAACTGTGCGCTCGCATATTCAGTAGGTATATTAAAAAGCATTTATAAATCTAGCCCAGTAACACACTATAAAATCTCTTAACAAAATAATTAATTATCTTTCTTTTTCTCTTCATTTTTAACCAAAGTTAAAACAGCCTTTGCTTTACCTCGGGCAGCAGATGAACTAGACCTTGAGCTAGAACCAGCACTAGATAAAACTGGCGGTGCAGTAGGCTCATCATACTCAGACCCAAACTCCATACCACGACCATTTTCTTTAGCATAAATAGCCATAACAGCAGCTGGTGAGGCAAAAATCTGAGTGGTCTGTCCTGAAAATCTTGCCGTAAAAAGTATTTTGTCATTTTCTAAATGCAAACCACGACATGCTCTAGGAGAAATATTTAAAATGATTTTTCCATCATTTACAAATTCTTGCGGTACTTCCACATCTGGATGTAACGCATTTACTACTAAATACGGAGTCAAATCATTATCCACTATCCAATCATAAATTGCGCGAATAAAATATGGCTTATTTGATGTCATCATGATTAAGCTACCCTTGATTCTCTCTCAGCACTACTAAGGCTTTCTTGAAATGACTCACGAGAAAATATTTTTGCCATGTAAGCATGTAAACTTACCGATTCAGCTGGAATCTCAACACCAAGAGATGGTAATCGCCAAAGTAATGGTGCAAGATAACAATCTAATAAAGAAAACTCTTCACTTAGGAAAAATGGTTTATCAGCAAAAACTGGCTCAATGTTAGTTAAGCTTGCAATAAGAGCCGCCTTAGCTTCAGAGTCATCTCGATTATTAATAATTTTATTAAGCAAAGTATACCAGTCATTTGCTATTCTAAACATCATTTTTCTTGTTTCTGCTTTAGCAACCGGATATACAGGTAATAAAGGTGGATGCGGGAAACGATCATCCAAATACTCTACGATAATTCTAGCGTCATATAAAACTAAATCTCTATCAATTAAAGTAGGTAAACTTCCATATGGATTAATTGATAATAATTCATTTGATGGCTCTGCTAAATTTGAGGATAATATTTCAACATTAACTCCCTTTTCAGCCAAAACAATTCTTACTAAATGGCTATAAATGTCATCTTGACTTGAATATAAAGACATTATTGTACGCTTGGTAATAATGGCCATCACACAATCCCCTAAAATTAATCACATAAAAAGACTTGCATTGTAGCACATTTTAATTAATTTAGGGAGTCTTAGATTTTAATTTTTTCTATTTGCGCAATTATTCTCAGAAATAACAAACCATAGTTCGTGTAATGCTGATCGTATTAACCCATCAACATTTTATGCCGCTTGTTGTCGTGGACTACATCGTTGTCTGCAACCGTGCTATTATTTTTTGGTGCCCAGAAACTTTTCGATGAACTAGCAAATGAGGTAGTGACGCATGATGATGTCCTAGTATCTGATGATGCTTGGCTGCCATGGCGTGGTAATTCATCTAATTTCTCCCATGACTGCATGTTATGCGTTTCACCGATATCGTCAAAGACAAAATAGTCATCATCAATACTTGTAAACCACGCATCAAAGCTCTCCTCAGACAATAAGCTGATATCTAATACCTCTACATCTTCATCCATGGCAGGCAAACATGAGCCCAAAGACAATGCATCATGACTCATGCGCTCTCTTTTTTGGGTAGTGCGGACAATAGGCAGCGCGCACTCCAAATCTACTGTTGCAGCAGCCCTCTTGGGTTGCAATAAATATTTAATCATATTCTCCGGCGTTAAACCTTGAGCCTGCCATTTTGTACAATAATTGCCTAGTACATTTAATTTTATAGAGCCACCAACACGTGCCGCACACATCACCATTTGTGCCATTGAAAACCCCAACTTCTGCAATATGCTAAAATGCTTGAGCATTGCTTCCAAATTACATGAACCACCATCGCGTCCTGCAATTTTGCCTATATCTTCACGTGGAAAACCTAAATCAATCAAAGCTTGCGCATTGGTGAGCACAGCTTGCAAATTAAGTGAACCACCACGATGTCCTGCAATTTTGCTTATCTCTTCGTGCTGGAAGCCTAAATCAATCAAGGTTTGCACATGCTTGTTCACTGCCTCCAAATTACGTGAACCTCCATCGTGCCCTGCAATTTTGCCTATCTCTTCACGTGAAAAACCTAAATCAATCAAAGCTTGCGCATTGGTGAGCACAGCTTGCAAATTAAGTGAACCGCCACCATGTCCTGCAATTTTGCCTATCTCTTCACGTTGGAAGCCTAAATCAATTAAGGTTTGCACATGCTTGAGCACGGCTGCCAAATTATGTGAACCGCCACCATGTCCTGCAATTTTGCTTATCTCTTCGCGTGGGAAGCCTAAATCAATCAAGGTTTGCACATGCTTGAGCACGGCTGCCAAATTATGTGAGCCGCCATTATTACCTGCAATTTTGCTTATCTCTTCACGTGGAAAACCTAAATCAATCAAAGATTGCGCATCGGTGAGCACAGCTTTCAAATTACGCGAACCACCATCATGTCTTGCAATTTGACATATCTCTTCGTGTTGAAATCCTAAATCAATCAAGGCTCGTGCATGGGTCAGCATAGCTTCCAAATTAAGTGAACCGCCATCGTGTCCTGCAATTTTGCCTACCTCTTCACGTGGAAAACCTAAATCAATCAAAGCTTGCGCATTGACGTGCACTGCTTTCAAATTACGTGAACCGCCATTATTCCTTGCAATTTTCACCAATTCTGCATGTGTAAATTCTTGCGCAATCAAAGCGTCATGCAAATCTAGCAAAGTTTCTACTGTTTTTTCTGAACCTTTACGAAAAATTACAGTTTGAGCCTCTATCTCCAAATAACCTTTTGCTCTCAAATCACCAACCTCTTTGGTGTAACGCGCCTTCGATATGTTGAACTTTTCCAAGTGGGCTGTTAAGCCGTTCACGTCTATTAGCGTTTTTCTTCGCATTATTTTAACCTTCTCTTGTAAACCTAGAAAAAGCAGTTGAGCTCGTGGCGAGAATGCTTTTTCTAGGATAAATGATAGCAACAAACCCTAACAAAACAATTAAAAATAGCAACACGAAAATACCTATCCTATATCTATCAGTTTTGTTTGGCTCAGCTACATCAGTCAAAAATAGAATTATATCATCACAGGCATCATTAAGATTTTTATTCCCGAGCACAGATGTGTCTTGATAAAATTCCTCTAGAACATTTGGCATAAGAACATTTTGTAAAATTTTATTATTAGTACCAAATAACTTACGATCATCATGATAAAAACCAGTTAAATAACTCTTTAGCCAATCCTTACCACGTAATTTAACTATCAATGATAAGTCCGGCGGGACAACCCCAAACCAGCTATTTGCTTCAATGGGTGGTAAACTAGACTTAGGATAAGAAGTATATTGCAAATTATGACAACCACTGCAGTGGTTAAAAAACAGCTCTTTGCCATGTTTAACCGCATTTTTATTTTCGCTAAAAGCTTGGCTTATTATAATTAAGCCTACCAAAAATACTTTAAATATATTTCTGCATACCGAAAACATCATTGATAGATTCTCGTAGGTAATTGTTTACACTTCTCAATTTTTGTATAAAATGGCATTAACAAAAAATAACTAAAATAAACTACGATACATATCCTCGCAAAAATTAAATTCAGTAAAGTTGTCGACTTCGTTCCCAAAAAACCTAATCCTAAAAAACTCAGCACTAAGCCTACTAAAAAAATATTAGATAACTTACCTTTATAGCGAATTGACCTAACCGTACTTTTATCAAGCCAAGGTAAAAATAGTAAAATTAATAAAGAACTAGCCAATAAAAAAGCCCCAAGTTGCTTATTTGGGATAGATCTTAGAATAGAATAGAAAGGCATCATATACCATGCTGGCTCAATCACATCAGGGGACTGCATATTATTTGCTTTAGCAAAATTTGCTGCTTCAATAAAATATCCACCCATATCTGGAAAAAAAAATACTATCGCAAAAAATATAATTAAAAAAATTAATACTGCCACAAAATCTTTAAACATATAATATGGATAAAATGGAAGCCCATCTAATGGCTTACCATTACTATCTAAGTTATCTTTGATTTCAATACCTTCAGGATTATTCGAGCCAACATGATGAATTGCTACTATATGTAAAAAAACCAAAATAATAATGGTTATCGGTACAATCACAATATGTAACGCATAAAATCTCTGCAGAGATACCCCACTTAAAACAAAATCGCCGCGAATCCAAACAACAATCTTCTCACCAAATATAGGAATGGCACTAAATAGTGATGTGATAACTTGACCTGCCCAATAAGACATTTGACCCCAGGGTAAAACATAACCAAAAAATGATTGAGCTAACATTAAAAAAAATAAAATGACTCCTAAAATCCAAACAAGCTCACGCGGCTTTTGATAAGACCCATATGCTAAACCACGAAACATATGCAAATATAAAACTATATATAACGCTGAAGCGCCTGTTGTATGCATGTAACGAAATAACCAGCCATAATTTACATCACGCATTATGTATTGAATAGAATCAAAAGCCTTGGTGGCAACTGGCGAATAAAACATACTTAACCAGGCACCAGTCACAATTTGATTTAATAGGACAAAAACAGCTAGCCCACCAAAACAATAATAAAAGTTTAAATTTTTTGCAACATAGTATTGGCTAAAATATCGACGAAACGTACTTAGCAACGGAAATCTGTCGTTTATCCAAACATCAATTTTTCTCATTTTAAGCTCCACCAATTTCTAATATTTTATCAGAGATAAATCTATGTGGTGGGACCGCTAAATTTATTGGCGCAGGGACTCCTTTATATACTCTACCGGCCAAGTCAAATTTTGAACCATGGCACGGACAATAAAATCCGGCTTGAGTTGATGAGTCATTTTGTGCTACAAACTTCGGTGAACAACCTAAATGTGTGCATAAACCAATTAAGATAAGATAGTTTGGATTAACTGAACGATACTGATTTTTAGCATAAATTGGCTGCTGAGGAACCAATGAATCCGGATCTCGTAGATTAGCCTCTGGTTTGCTTAGTAAAGCAAGCATTTCTTGACTACGGTGAATAATCCAAACTGGTTTTTCAGACCACTTAACAACCATTTTCTGACCTGGTGCTAAGTTAGTTAAATCAACCCTTATTGAAGAATTTTTTTCTAATGTTTTTCGACTTGGTCCAAGCGATGAAATAAAAGGAATAAATGAGAAAACAGCGCCAATGCCAAATAATACTTTTATTGAATTTATTAAAAATTCACGCCGATGTTTATCAACCAAGGTATGTTGATTATTCAATAGACCGATGTCTAATGTATTTTTAGATTTTTTACGAAATAACAAGGTATGATCCTAGAAAAAGCAGTTGAGCTCTACTACGAATGCCCACTGCCATTAAGTTAAGAAAAACACTGTCATTCCCGCGAAGGCTGGAATCTATTTCTAAGCAGGCACAGTGCCACTTTATGGATAGATTCCCGCCTTCGCGGGAATGACAAAATCCTTAACTTAATGGCAGTGATGCGTAGGCCATGCTAGAATACTAGTTACAAAATATAGAGATAAAGTTTATATAGCTTATCCATCCACAAGTGATTTTGCGGATGGCAGATATAGGCCTTATCGACACCTATAAAATACAATTGGCAAAAATTATATAATTTTTGCCGAAATAGTTAACGCTTAGAGTATTGAGTAGCACGACGAGCTTTGTGCAACCCAACTTTTTTACGCTCAACTTTCCTAGAGTCTCTAGTTAACAAACCACGAGCACGTAATTTACGCCTAAAAGAATCAGGAGATGGTTCGCTATCTTTCGCTAAATCATGCTCATCATATTGAACTAATGCTCGAGCAATACCCAAACGAATAGCACCAGCCTGACCTGAAATACCACCACCAGAAACATTTACATAAATATCAAATTTATTTAAAACATCAACTGTTTCTAATGGCTGACTGATAATCATAGAAGCTGTTTCACGACCGAAGTACTCAGCTAATGGGCGCCTATTAATAACAATGGTTCCTTTTCCAGGACGTAAGAACACACGAGCAGTTGAGCTTTTTCGCCGACCTGTACCGTAGTATTGTTTATTTTGAGCCATATTACTTATTCCTCAATTTTCAATTCTTTTGGCTGTTGAGCCGCATGTGGGTGTTCGCCACCTACATAAATTTTAAGCTTGTGATACATGTCTCTACCTAATGAATTCTTAGGAAGCATACCCTTAACAGCGCGCTCTAGAATCTTAGCCGGCTGTTTAGCTTGCAATTTTTCGAAAGAAATTTCTTTAATGCCACCAGGGAATCCTGAGTGATGATAGTACATTTTATCTTTAAACTTACGACCAGTTACACGTAGTTTCTCTACGTTTGTAACCACAATATAATCGCCTGTATCAACATGAGGAGTATACTCTGCCTTATGCTTCCCACGTAAGCGACGTGCAATTTCTGTTGCCAAACGACCTAAGATTTTGTCGTTAGCATCTACTATAAACCAATCACGCTTAACTTCATGTGATTTGGCGCTCAATGTTTTCATTAAACTAACTCCATACCGCGGAATAACTATTAAACTTAGACCGGCAATTTTAACTAATATTTATTTACACTACAAGCAAAAAATAATATTTTTATTTTTATCGAAAAAAAGTATCGCTTTTTCTAGGTTAAATCTGGACTTTATGACTTTTTCAAAAAGCACTCAAAATTGTCGTCTTTGCGAACAAAGTGAAGCAATCTAGTGGCGTTTAATGGCTCTAGATTGCTTCGCTATAGCTCGCAAAGACGCATTTTAGAACATGTCTTTAAAAAGTCATAAAGTCCAGTTAATATCAGAGCTGTTTTCTTCAATTTTATTTTTTAATTTTAAACCTGCTTTAAATGTAACGACTCTTCTAGCTAAAACTGGAACTTGCTCTCCTGTTTTAGGATTTCTTCCAGGACGCTCTGGTTTATCTCTTAGAATAAAATTCCCAAACCCAGAGAGCTTCACATGCTTGCCTGTCTCCAACGAATATTTTATCTCTTCAAAAAAACTTTCAACCAACAGCTTTGCATCCGATTTTGATAGATTTAATTCTTCAGATAAAAACTCGGCCATAATCACTTTACTCAGTGTAGTCACGATTTGGTCCCTCTCATGGTCTATTATTACCAACACAACACACTTCTAAATTGTATAACTTCGCTAACTGACTATGGATTCTCCAACAGTCCTTAGCTCTATAGAATAATCTAACTCTAGTTTTTTTAATACATTATCCATAATTTCATTTATCTCTGTATCAACTAGTGTGCGGCTATCATTCTGTAAGGTCAAGGATATTGCTAAACTTTTTTTATTTTTTGGAATTTTTTCTCCTATATACAAATCAAAAATATCAAAAGATTTTAATAAGCTTGCTGAAACAATATCTCTAACTGACTTTTCAATTTGCATTGCACTAATATTTTCATTAACAATAAACGATAAATCGCGACTTGTTTGTGGATATTTAGAAATTGGCTGATAAACCACTGGTTTTGCCATGTTTAAATTGGTTAATTCTAACTCAAACAAAATTACTTCATTAGTAAAATCAAAAATATCCGTATACCTTGGATGTAACACACCAATATTTCCGATAACAATATCGCCAAACATGATTTGCGCTGACTTACCAGGATGTAAAGCTGCATGTTCTTTAGGAATAAATTGAATATTTTTTAATCCGTTAACTGCAAATAAAGACTCCAAGTCACCCTTCATATCAAAGAAGTCATATACGCCGGTTTGCTCACTCCAATTTAAATTACCATGCTTACCTGTAATTAAACCTGCCAAACATGTTATCTCTTTTAACCCATCTTTCTCATTCTTAAAAACTACGCCGGATTCAAATAGTTTTACCCCTGATTGCTGTCTATGAATATTATGAATTTGTGCAGCTATTAACCCTGACCATAAACCTACTCGCATTACAGATAAATCGGCTGAAATAGGGTTTAATAGTTTCTTGGCAGAAAAGTCTGGATATAAAATTTCCTGAAGATTTGGGTCAACAAAACTATAACTAATTGTTTCATAATAACCCCTGCCTGCAAGAAATGCTCTTGCTTTTTGCAATATATTTTCTTCGGAATTAATTTTTCCAGCTTGCATGCTAATATTTAAAACATCTCGCGGAATTCTATCAAAACCATAAAGTCTAACTATTTCTTCGACCAAATCAACTTCAAGGCGTAAGTCAAATCGATGACTTGGCACAATAACTTCCCATGAGCCACCGGAATTGCTTGTTTTCATGCCCAATGACTGAAACATCTGTAACATTTCATGTTCAGGAACATCAATACCAGTGATCTTTAATACACTAGTTGGATTAAAATATATTTTTACTTCTTCTTGGTGAAATGAAGTTGATTCTGAAATTGGCCCGGCTTCCCCGCCAACAATTTCTAAAATCAAGCAGCTCGCTCGCTCTATAGCTATCTCTTGAAGACAAGGGTCAACTCCCCTTTCATAACGCTGGGATGAATCACTGCTAAGACCAAATTTTCTGGCAATATTAGCCAAAGATACTGGATTAAAATAAGCGCACTCTAAGAATATATCCGCTGTTTGATCTTGCACTGCGCTTTCTTCTCCGCCCATTACGCCAGCTATAGCTAATGGTTTAATTTTATCAGCTATAACTAAGACATCTTCACTTAAGGCAACTTGTTGTCCATTTAAAAGTAATAGCTCTTCATTTTTTTTTGCATACCTAACGTGTATGGTTGAATTGATTTTTTCTAAATCAAATGCATGCATTGGTTGACCAATTTCTAACATCACATAATTTAAAATATCAACAACCGGATGTAACACTCTAATTCCAGAACGACGCAATCTTTCTTTTAGCCAAATTGGTGTAATTGCATTTTTATTTATTCCCTTAATAATTCTTCCAAAATAACGACCACACGCTTCCGGTTCACTGATACTTATATCTAAAGTATCGTTTATATTTATAGGGGCTTTATCATTTGAATGTTGTTTAAGCTGTAAATTATTTTTGGCAGCAATTTCTCGAGCTATGCCTAATACACTAAAACAATCAGCTCTATTAGGAGTTAAATCTATATCAAAAATAGAGTCATTTAATGACAAATATTCTATAATATCTTTGCCTATGGGGGCATCTTCTGGTAATTCTATAATCCCTTCAGAATTTTCTTCCAAACCAAGCTCAGAGGCAGAGCAAAGCATTCCATTAGACTCTTCTCCACGCAACTTAGATTTTTTAATCACCATACCATTTGGTAATTTTGCGCCTATAGTAGCTAGAGCGACTTTTAGTCCAGTTCGAACATTTGCAGCGCCGCAAACTACTTGCAAAACAGAAACACCATCATCTACTTCACATAAACTTAATTTATCAGCTTCTGGATGCTTTTTGACACTAATAACTTTTGCCACGATAATTTTACAAAAATTACCAGCAGCCTGAGATAGTGAATCCACTTCGAGACCCAACATTGTTAACTGTGCGCTAAGCTCATCTGTATTTAAGTTAGGCGAAACCCACTCACGAATCCATGACTCACATATTTTCATTCTACACTCTTTCTAAAATTGTTTTAAAAACGAAATATCATTCTCAAACATCATCCGGAGATCGTCGATTTCATAATAAAGCATCGCAATCCGGTCAATTCCCATGCCGAATGCAAAACCCTGGTACTCTTCTGTTGATAAATTAACAGATTTTAAAACATTTGGATGCACCATACCGCAGCCGCCGACCTCTAACCACCCTGTGAACTTACAAATTCTACAGCCATCCCCCGAGCACTTTGTGCACTCTATATCCATCTCAGCTGAAGGCTCAGTGAATGGAAAATAAGAAGGTCGGAAGCGAAAGGCTAAAGTTCGGCCGAATAAATCTGCAAAAAAGTCTGCTAAAAGACCTTTAAGGTGAGCAAGAGTTGATGTGTTGTCTATCACTAACCCTTCGACCTGATGAAACATTGGAGTATGCGTTAAATCAGAATCACACCTATACACTCTCCCAGGAGCAATTAATCTAAGTGGAGGAGTGGTTTTTTCAAGCACTCTAATTTGCACTGGCGAAGTGTGAGTTCTTAATAATTTTTCATCTTCGAAATAAAAAGTATCATGCATGGCTCTTGCTGGATGATGGGATGGGATATTTAGTGCTTCAAAATTATAAAAATCTGTTTCAATTTCTGGGCCGGTAACTATATCAAAACCCAATTTACTGAAATAATCATTTATTTCCTGCTTAATTTGCAGTACTGGATGTAAGGAACCAATGGTATTTTTTCTGCCAGCTAAAGTTACATCTATTCTTTCGCTGCTAATTTTTGCTTGTAACTCATTTTCTTTTAATGATTGTAATTTAGCATCGATAAGATAACTAATTTCACGCTTTGCTGCATTTATTTTTTGACCAACTACTGGTCTATCTTCTAGGGAAATATTAACTAAGTTTTTTAAAATTTCAGTAAGTTTTCCCTTCTTACCTAAAAAGGCTACTCGAATGTTATCTAAAGTTGATAAATCTTTAGCCTTTTCGATTTCATTTGCTGCTTGTGTTTGTAATATTGTGATATCTTGCATTACTTTCTCAGACGCATTGTACAATTTTTCCTGCCTATCTGGTTGCCACATATTCGTCATTGCGAGGCACGAGGCAAACCAGGGTTCGTAGCTCTGTTCCCTGGGTTGCTTCGTACATCGCAATTACGAAATTATCATAATATGTGGCAACCAGATAGGCGGGCAATTTTTGTGCTTTGGTCAGATGATCTAAGCACAAAAATCTTAAGGATTTTTATGAAATAAATTAAGCTAACGCTGCTTTAGCTTGCTCAGCTACAGCTGCAAAAGCTGGTTTATCATTTAACGCCATATCAGCTAAAACTTTTCTATCTAGCTCAATACCTACTTTTTTCAAGCCAGCCACTAGCCTGCTATAAGATAAACCGCATACCCTAGCTTCAGCATTTATTCTTACGATCCATAGAGCTCTAAATTGACGTTTTTTCTGACGTCTATCTCGGTAAGCATACTGACCAGCTTTAATAACTGCTTGTTTGGCTACACGATATACCCGACTGCGCGCGCCGTAATAACCTTTTGCTTCGTTTAATATTTTTTTATGACGAGCTCTAGCTGTCACACCTCTTTTAACTCTTGGCATAATTCAATCTCCTCTTAACTACCGTGCAACATGCGCTTAATTAGTTTTGTATCACACTGCTTTAAACCATCCGCAGCGACTCTTAAATTACGCTTTTGCTTGGTTGTTCTCTTAGTGAAGATATGATTACGGCCAGCACGACGACGTTTGATCGCACCACTAGCTGTTTTTCGAAAACGCTTACTCGCGCCACTATGTGATTTTAACTTTGGCATACAAATATACTCCGCATTGCTGTACTTAATTTATAATAAGATACAAGCTATTTTTTCTTCGGTGATAATACCATCAATAACTGGCGTCCTTCTCTTTTAGGATGCTGCTCGATAATAGCAAATTCCGTAGTGTCAACCTGCACACGCTCCAGAATTTTCATACCAAGGTCTTGATGAGCTACTTCTCTCCCACGAAATCTCAGGGTAATTTTCACTTTATCACCATGATTTAGGAATTTTAGCAGGTTGCGTAGCTTTACCTGATAATCCCCGTCCTCCGTCGTAGGACGGAACTTAATTTCTTTGACTTGAACTTGTTTCTGCTTCTTTTTTGCTTCAGCTTGTTTCTTGCTCACTTCAAAGAGATACTTACCATAATCCATTATGCGGCATACTGGTGGCTTAGCTGTAGGAGAAATCTCCACCAAATCAAACCCACTTTCCTCAGCGGCTCTTAGCGCTTCTCTAATAGAGACTACACCGGCTTGATTGCCATCTACATCAATTAAGCGTACTTCCGCTACATTAATTTTTTCATTAATTCGTGCGCGATCGTTATCACGCTTAGTTGGTGCACTAATGGTTCAATCCTCCATCAAAATGGTATTATTATTTTCTAAATTAATTTTTTAACTCAACTTCCTGGCGAAGCTTATCACAAAAAGACTCAATAGTCATCTTTCCTAAACTTTCACCATGAGCACGAATACTAAGCTGCTGATCTTCAACTTCCTGATCCCCAATAATCATCATGTATGGAATCTTCTGTAACGTATGCTCGCGGATTTTAAAACCTATCTTTTCATTTCGCAAGTCGATATTCGCACGAATATTGCTATCTTGCAATAGTTTGTGCACATTAGTAGCGAAGTCATCATGCTTTTCACTAATAGTTAAAACGATTACTTGGACTGGTGTAAGCCATAAGGGTAATTTCCCGGCATAGTGTTCTATCATTATACCAATTATACGTTCAAAACTACCTAAAATAGCACGATGAATCATAACTGGTGTTTGTTTAGAACCATCCTCAGCTGTATATTGGGCGCCCAATCTCTCAGGCATAGAAAAATCAACCTGAATAGTCCCACATTGCCATACTCTACCAAGTGAGTCAAATAAAGAGCACTCTATTTTCGGCCCATAGAAAGCACCTTCTCCAGGTGCATCCACCCATTCTACATCACTAATCTGCATCGCATTAGCTAAAGCAACTTCAGCCTTATCCCAAATTGCATCACTTCCTACTCGTTTTTCGGGACGTAAAGCCAACCGATATTTAATTTCACTAAAACCAAGATCTTGATAAACTAACTTCACTAATTTTAATAAATCAATAACTTCCGATTGAATTTGCTCTTCTGTACAAAAAATATGAGCATCATCCTGAACAAATCCTCTGACTCGCATTAGTCCATGCAAAGCACCTGACGGCTCACATCTATGACAACTACCAAATTCCGCCAATCTTAGCGGTAAATCTCTGTAGCTTTTTATGCCTTGATTATAAATTTGTACATGCCCTGGGCAATTCATTGGTTTTATTGAATAAAGACGATTTTCAGTCTCTGTAATAAACATAGCATCTTTAAAGTTGTCCCAATGACCTGATTTTTCCCATAAAGCACGATCGACCAATTGTGGAGTTTTGATTTCTTGGTAATTATATTGCTTCAATAAATCTCGGATATAACTCTCTATAATACAGTAAATAGTCCAGCCCTTTGCATGCCAAAAAACCATGCCAGGAGCAATATCTTGAAAATGAAAAAGTCCTAACGCTTTCCCAAGTTTCCGGTGATCTCTTCTTTCTGCTTCTTCGATTCTAAATAAGTAATCGGCAAGATCTTTTTTATCAAAAAATGCTGTGCCATAAATTCTTTGCAGCATTTCATTGTTCGCATCTCCGCGCCAGTAAGCACCAGATATTTTAGTTAACTTAAATGCTTTTATCTTACCAGTTGTAGGTAAATGAGGCCCTCTGCATAAATCCTCAAAATCACCTTGCTTATATAAAGATAATACTTCTGTTGATGGAATATCAGAAATAATTTTAGCTTTATATTCTTCGCCTAAATCTTTAAAATAAGAAATTGCCTCATCCCTAGCCAACTCTCTTCTCGTAATTTTGTAATTTTCTTTTATTAAAGCCTGCATTTTCTCTTCGATTAGGCTTAAATCTTCTGGGGTAAAAGAACGTGCAAAGGCAAAATCATAATAAAAACCGTTTTCAATAACTGGGCCAATTGTAACTTGTGCTTGTGGGAATATTTGTTTTACCGCTTGAGCCAACAAATGAGCAGTAGAATGCCGAAGAATCTCTAATGCTTCCGGATCTTTTTCTGTGATAATGACCAACTTACAGTCGGCAGTTAAATTAAAACCCAAGTCAACTAGCTTATCATTAACTTTCCCAGCAATTGCTATCTTTGCTAAACTAGGGCTAATCACATGTGCAACATCATAAATACTCGCATTAGCAGCAACTTTTTTCACTTGTCCATCAGAGAGCGTAATATTTATCATTTTAATAACCAAAATAATATGTATAGGATGGTAGGCACGAGTGGGATCGAACCACCGACCACCACCATGTCAAGGTGGTGCTCTACCACTGAGCTACGTGCCTATTTTGAAAAATACGAAAAATTTTTAAGCGCAAATTCAAAGTAATGCAGTATACATCATTAGATTTCTTAAATGCAAGGCTCATATAAATATCAGAAAGCTCGCATTTTAAAGTAGCTATAGTATAATCTGATGATAAAAAATCAGGAGTTAACATGTCACAAAAAGCCATTACATTTGATGATGTATTACTTGTACCTTCCTATAATCATCACGAATCTAGAAGAATTGTAGATATAAGTTCTACAGACAGACTTGGCAAATTATCGCTAGACTTACCAGTTATGAGTTCAAACATGGATACAATTACTGAAAGTAAAATGGCGAACTTTATGCACTCGAAAGGCGGGATAGGTGTTCTACACCGTTTTTTAAGTATTGAAGATAACATCAAAGAATTTAAAGCATGCACTGGCAAAGTATTTACATCTATTGGTTGCTCAAAGGATGAATTAGAGCGTGCGGAAGCATTACGTGATGCTGGCGCAGACTATTTTTGTGTAGATGTCGCTCACGCGCATGCAAAATATGTGGGGAAAACTCTAAAGGTTCTCCGAGAAATTGTTGGATCAAGATGCATAATGGCAGGAAATGTGGCAACTTACGCAGGTGCTGATTACTTATCTTCTTGTGGAGCAGATATCATAAAAGCTGGTATAGGTGGAGGTTCTGTTTGCTCAACTAGAATCAAGACAGGTTTTGGCGTGCCAATGTTAACCTGCATTCAGGATTGTGCTCGTAGTGATCGATCTATTGTTGCGGATGGTGGACTAAAAACTGCGGGCGACATCGTAAAAGCAATCGCTTTTGGCGCCGATTTCGTGATGATAGGAGGAATGTTAGCCGGCACAGAGCCAACCCCTGGCAAAATAATAACTAAAGATGATGGTCGGAAAGTTAAACAATATCGTGGCATGGCATCAAGAGAAGCACAAGAAGTTTTTCTTGGACAAATGCACGAATGGAAAACGGCTGAAGGTGTTGCGACTGAAGTGCCATACCGTGAAGAAGCTGGTATTATTATTGCCGATATAATTGGTGGTTTACGATCAGGATTAACATATGCTGGAGCAAATACTCTAAGTGAACTGCAGCGAAAGCTAAATTATATTGAAGTAACTCAAGCTGGAAGAATTGAAAGTTTACCACATAAACTAAAGGACGTTTACTAAATGTCATTAGAATATAGTTCTTATGTGAATTTATTAGGCAATGTCTGTCTAAATATTGCTTTTGTTTTATATCTTATCGTATATATTCCACAAATATTGCATAACAAGCAAGCCAATAATTTATCTGGATTAAGTTTATGGCTACATTTTTTATTATATATTAGCTATTTTTTAGATCTCTTATATGGATTTGCAAGTAATTTACCATGGCAATATAAAATTGTCTCTATCGCTAGTATCATTCCTATAGTTATCCAACATCTGCAATTACTAAAATATTTTCAAAAACGAGATCTATTACTATTAGAGAGAACTAGTTTTATTTTTTTTATATTAAGTATAATAGCCACTTTATATATTTTTAATCAGATAATGCACAACGAACTATCAATTAGGCATATCATATTTATTGGGATCACATCTAGGATTGCCGGACTTATATATTTTATTCCTCAAATTTTAAAAAATAAGTCCATTAAATCCACGAAAGGGATTAGCGCTCATTTTATTTACCTAAGTTTCTTTTTAGTGATCTTAGATTCAATTTCAGCATGGTGTTTAAACTGGGGCTGGATATTAAAAATTAGCTCGCCTTTAGTAGTTTTCTTAATTTTTATTATTATGCTGCAGAATAAAAAATACTCTTAAACCTAGAAAAATTTTCGCATTAGAAACTAAAGATTATCTTTCGAATACTCTATCATTGCAATAGCTCCATCTCGATCCGTAATATTAGCCGTTGTAACATAAATAGCATGTGTCAATCCTTGTGTATCTACAGCAATATGTCTCTTTATTCCCGAAACTTTTTTGCCAGCATCATAACCTTTTTCTTCCGCTGTATCGGTATTTTTTACACTTTGTGCGCCAATAATGCAAAAACAAGATGTTTGCATTCATACTTTTGTGTAAATCCAGGCACATCCGCATATTTATGCTCATATACTATTTTGATCAAATCACTCGTGACACCAGTGTAAATCGTTCCATTGGAACGTTTACTAAATAACTCTTACAACTTCAATAAAATTGTTGTCTAATGCCAAGAAGTACCGTAAAGTGCGGCTATTTATGAAATATACTGTACGTGGTCAATTTCTGCAGTTTCCCCTTCCTGCAATGGCTCGTCGCCCCACTGCCATTAAGTTAAGAAAAACACTGTCATTCCCGCGAATGCGGGAATCTATTTCTAAACAGGCACAGTGCCACTTTAGGGATAGATTCCCGCCTTCGCTGGAATGACAAAATCCTTAACTTAATGGCAGTGACCCTGCGGCCTCAGATGGTTCTTTTAAGGTTTCAATGAAGTAATTATGATAATCGATGGTTCTAGCCATGTTGTTCTCCTTCTAAATAATCATTCAAATATTCTTTTGCCACCCATGCCTACCTGTTTCCTCCTGTTGCGCTATAAAATTTTTCTTGAATAGAGTATAATTAGCATGTAGGTAATTCATTTAAGTATTTTATGGTGTAACAATGGCTATTAAAACATCTACATTTTCAGGGTGGCGTTTATCTGGCAAAGATGCTGACTCTTTTTTAGAGCAAGTTAATCATGCCGAGCCTAATCCTTTAGCTCAAGCCTCGCTAGATCGCGGACGTAAGTTAATGACGGAATACGACAAAAAAGGATATGTTACGTTAAATCCTCGCAAAAATATTCAAGAAAATAATAAGAACATGTAACATGCCCTTGACTCAACAAAACTTTCAATTAAGACCAATCCACGAAAGTGACAATGTTAGTAAATTGTCACTGGGTAAAGAAAGTCTGACGCCTCTAAAAATTTTTCTACGAAAAGCCGCCCTAAATTTCCATCAAAATAATATTGCTAAAACATATGTATTAGTGGATGAAACTGCGCGAGTTTGGGGATATATCTCTCTTATGAGTAGTGAAATTATTTTAAATGAAAATCAACGTCCTCAAGAAATGTATGCTTCTACCAAGTACGAAGCCTTTCCAGCGGTAAAAATTGCAAGACTCGCTATTGATAAAGACTTGCAAGGGCAAGGATATGGTAGAGAGTTGCTTGATTGGACGATCACCTTGGTTAGAGATAAAATTTCGTCGCTGATAGGATGCCGTTTTTTAGTTGTAGATGCTAAACAAGATTCTATTTTGTTTTATGAGAAAGCTGGTTTTAGTCTATTCAACATAGAAGTCCCCGATGAGCATCCATTGATGTTTTTAGATTTATATCATGTTGCATAGTTTAGTGATGTACAAATTTTGAGTCGTTTTTTACGAATGCAACGAAATTTGTTTTTATCTTCAATAATATGTATTTATTAGTACTTATTGGAGTTAAAGACAAATATTAGCAATTGGTTTTAGCTTTGAATATTTGCGACCAATCGTTGATTGGCTGATAACCTGCAACAGTAGATTTATCCGGTATCCACCGTCCATAGTGTTCTCATATGCTGATTATTTTCCCCAATCCAATTTAGCTCGTCGTTTTGGGCATGTTAAAACCAACATCACCATTGGAGAGTTACTGATTGAGTTTTTGGAGCAAATCAAAGCCACTCGCGAACACAGCACCTATATTGGCTACAAGAAGGTTTGTTATGCACGATTGATTCCCTACTTTGGCAGTGTTGCCATTCAAGATTTAAAACCCGCGTTTATTCGAGAGTGGATCCGTGGTTTAGGCATCACATCAAAGACATTAAGCAATATGCTGATACCCCTGCGCGCCATTATAGAGCAAGCGTTAAATGATGAGTACATCAAAACCAACCCTTTAGATAAAATTGTCATCTCAAAATTATTGTGCAAACAAACCAGCAGAAGTAATTTCAAAGTGGATCCGTTTGATAAACAAGAGGTCAAGCTTCTTCTGGATGCAACCCACCACGAACAAATCAAAAATCTATTCCAGTTCGCCTTTTTTACAGGTCTGCGTACATCTGAGCTTATTGCATTAGAATGGGGTGACATTGAAAAGCATTCTCTGCTTCATCCCATCGGCGAAGTATTTCTTCGCCATGTACTTGAAAATTCATATCAACTACCCTCGCTAAATCCGAAATTTCTCAGCAATAAGAGCACTTACATCATGAACAGGTGGACCATCATACAGAGCAACACCATCTTGTTGATTGCAGGGTGAGCAGAAATATAAGCTCCTTAGTTCTGCTCGAGGCCCCCCAAACTGACATCTGTATAAATGAGCATCAAGCTCCATAGTATTACTGCAGACCTTACAATTCAGAGCGGTTTGACCAAGTGACTGATGACAGTGAATATATATATCGGATGATGGACAGCCACATTCATTTTGATCCATCTACCCATAAGCCTTAAGTCGCTTATCAATTTTTAAGATCATTTTAATTTCTCGAAGATTAAAGAAAAATTACTTGGGCAAGACCCAATAAACCCTTTGGGAACCCTGTGATTGAATACTACATAAAAAAGAATTATAAATCAACTAGTTAATTGGTGGCGGCGTCCATAACATTGGCTATGTAATTTATTGATAATAAATAATTATTTGAATGAGGTTTTTAAAAAAGCCCCCAAATAGGCCCCGCTTTATCGAGTGTATTTTAGGAATTGAACCCAATTCCTCTGCATAATTCATAAAAATATCAACTCATACGACATTCTCACGACAAATCTTGTGACATAATTGCGACATATCTTGCGACATTCTTATGACATATTGTAAGATATAGGCAACAAGGAGTCATTTTAATGTTTAAACCAAAATTTACAATTACTAATTCAATTGCAAATACACTCACGACAATAGAGCGAGTCCGTGGATTTTTAGAGGCGGCAACCCTCTCAGATGAATGGGTTGCTAAGATGCAAAATAAAGCTTTGATTCTTGAAGCGCATCACACAACGCATATCGAAGGTACTCAGCTTACCTTAGAGCAGTCAAAGCAATTGTGGGCAGGAGAACCCATCCCAGCAGCTAATCCAGATGATACTAAAGAGCTATTAAACTACCGGCAAGCCTTTGATTTGGTAGCGGGCTATGTGGGGGATGGTGAGCTTATTACCGAAGGATTAGTCAGAGAAATTCACAAGCGCCTTGTAGAAGGAGCTTCCAATTAGCCTTAAGTTTTAATTGACATATTACGATACATTTGAGCAGCAATAGTAAAGTGCTGATATCCTGTCCACATTGTTTTTATTCCT
>MHBB01000066.1 GCA_001803185.1 Legionellales bacterium RIFCSPHIGHO2_12_FULL_35_11 | reverse complement strand
ACAGGGCCTGAAAAACGTTCCGAACTAACTTGCACTCGTCTTTGCGAGCCGTAGGTGAAGCAATCTAGTGACTTTAAGGCCGCTGGATTGCTTCACCTACGGTTCGCAAAGACGAATAACTGATTAATTTACGTACGAATTGTGAAGTTAGTTAAGAGGTACGAAGCAACAAAACTGCCATTAAGTTAAGAAAAACACTGTCATTCCCGCGAAGGGGAATCTATTTCTAAGCAGGCACAGTGCCACTTTAGGGATAGATTCCCGCCTTCGAGGGAATGACAAAATACTTAACTTAATGGCAGTACGAAGCAACCCAGGGTTCGTAGCAAGGTCTAAGTTTATCCACTATTATTAAGCTGTTGGTTATGTTAGGATGTTAATTTTGCTGGATATATTTGCAGTTTAATCATAAGAGGGCTGAAATGAGGTCCACAATTTTTATTTCCGCTTTATTGTTATCAAATTTTATCTATGCTGAAGAGATATATCCATCTGGTTGTTTACCTGTCGTGATTAAAGGAAATTCTTTAATACTTTCGGCAGAAAAATATAACATAATTGCTGTTCATAATTTATCCAAAGGGGAGCTTTGGGTAATTAATCCAGGTTATGAAACTGGTTTTAATCCTCTAAGCAGTAAATTGCAAGCTGAAAAATGGTCGTCACTTGTATTAAATAAGCAATTGAACAGTTATATTTTAAACTGTATAGAATCAAGCCCAGGTCATGAGCAACAAATTTCATGTCGTGATACTTTAGCCGTTTGTTATTGGCCAAAAGCTTTAGTTCCAGAAAATAGAAAAGGTATTTTTTGGATAGGTGAAGATATGGATATGTTGCCACTTACTGCATATTTGTGGCGTTTGGGGTTTAGTCTTTCGTAAGTTAGAATAATGGAACTCCCAATAAATAGTAGAGACTCGAGCTTTTCGTGTAGCATGTATATAACTCTTAAAAGTTAATGGTGAAATGTGAGTAAAAAATATTATAAAGACCCTTTTTATAAGCGTGAAAATGAAAAGTATGAGCAACCGATTCCCAGTCGTGAATTAATCCTCATGGTTTTAGAGGAAGTAGGTCGTCCCATGACTAAAAATCAGTTAGTTAACACTTTAGAAGTTCATAGCGAAAAAGATCAAGAAGCTTTGGGATTTCGTATTAAAGCAATGTTGCGTGATGGGCAAATCATGCAAGATAGACTTGGAAGATACTGTCTATTTAAAAAAATAAATGTTAAGCGTGGAAAAATTCAAGCACATCCTGATGGTTTTGGTTTTTTTATTCCCGAAGATGGAGGGGAAGATATGGTTGTCTCCCCCAAAGAGATGCGCAGTGTTATGCATGGAGATGTGGTGCTAGCTTTTCAAGCTGGATTTGACCGAAGAGGTCGAGTAGAAGTTAAAATTCATGAAGTAGTGGAGCATGCAAATATAACAGTAGTTGGGCGTTTTTTTGCAGATCATGGAGTTAACTTTGTAGTGCCTGATTCAAAACGTTTAACCCAAGATATTTCAATTCCTAGTGATTTTAAGGGAAAGGCTAAAAATGGCCAGATGGTTTTAGTTGAGTTAATAGCTTATCCTAGTAAAAAAACACAACCAATTGGCAAAATCATTCATATTTTAGGTGAGCATATGGCTCCTGGGATGGAAATTGAGGTTGCAATTCTCGCGCATGGTATTCCAACAAATTGGTCTGAGACGGTTTTAGAAGAGGTTGCTAAAATTAAGCAGGAGGTTTTACCAGAAGAAATAAAATGTCGTATTGATTTACGGGATTTACCTTTTGTTACAATTGATGGCGAAGATGCGAAAGATTTTGATGATGCTGTTTATTGTAAAAAAAATCCAAATGGTAGTTATAAATTATATGTTGCAATTGCTGATGTTAGTCATTATGTAAAACCAGGAACGGCATTGGATTTAGAAAGTTCAAGAAGAGGAAACTCAGTTTATTTTCCTGGGCAAGTTGTTCCTATGTTACCAGCAGCTCTGTCTAATGGAATTTGTTCTTTAAATCCTCAGGTTGATAGGTTATGTATGATTGTAGAAATGTCTATTTCAACTGATGGAAAAATAACTAGACCTAGATTCATGCGAGGAGTAATTCATTCTAAAGCTAGGCTTACATATACAGATGTTGGGAAGTGGTTAGAAAATGATGTGATGGATGAGCATCATGATGAAATTTGGCCAGCATTACAAACACTTCATCAATTATATTTGATTTTATTAAAAGCTAGGTCGCTGCGCGGGGCAATGGATTTTGATACCACTGAAACGCAAATTGAATTTGATGAAAAGCGAAAGATTAAAAAGATTATTCCATTAACTAGAAATGACGCACATAAATTAATAGAAGAATGCATGCTTGCTGCAAACGTTGCCACAGCTCGTTATTTAGAAAAAGCTAAAATACCTGTTTTATATCGAGTTCATCCAGTCCCTGATGAAGATAAAATTGAATCTTTAAGAAAGTTTTTGGGGGAATTTGGATTAAAGCTATTGGGGGGAACTAAACCATCTCCAAAAGATTACCGCAATGTTCTAGAAAAAATTGGAGATAAGCCGGAGAGGCATTTAATTGAAACAGTTATGTTGCGTTCTTTAAAACAAGCACATTATATAGAAGAAAATAGTGGTCATTTTGGCCTTTCTTATGGCGCTTATACGCACTTTACATCTCCAATCAGAAGATATCCAGACTTACTAATTCATCGTGCTATTGGATTTTTAATTGATAAAAAGTCTGATGAGACATTTAATTATACAACGGATGAGGTAGCAAAATTAGGTAGACATTGCTCGGGAACAGAAAGAAGAGCAGATGAAGCAACTAGAGATGTAGTATCTTGGTTAAAGTGTGAATATATGCAAGATAAACTCGGACAAATATTTTTCGGTAAAATTTCATCAGTGACAGGATTTGGAATTTTTGTAGAGCTAGATGAAATTTATGTTGAAGGTTTAATTCATGTAACTTCGTTAAAAAACGATTATTATTCCTTTGATGCAGTCAAACATCGGTTGGTTGGAGAGCGTGGTGGACAGGTGTATAGATTGGGAGATAAGATGCGCGTTTTAGTGTCCAGAGTTGACATGGATGAAAGAAAGATTGATTTTGATTTAGCAGAATAAATATTATGAAAGAACAAGTGGTTTATGGATTGCATGCAGTTTCAGCTCTTTTAAAGAGCCCTAAGTCGCGCGTTAAAAAATTAATAATAAATAAAGAAAGAGCTGATACTAGGGTAAAAGAAATATTAGCCTTAGTATGCAATCAAAAAATTGTTATTGAAGAGCGTTCGCTCGCAAAAATTAACGAACAGTTTCCTGATATTGTTCATCAAGGAGTGATAGCTTTTGTTACACCACTACCAAATTATAGTGAGCAAGATATTCCTTTTTTGTTAGAGAATACAAAAGGTGTTCCGTTGATATTAATTTTAGACGGAGTTACGGATCCGCATAATTTAGGGGCATGTTTGCGCGTAGCAGATGCATCAGGTGTCGATTTTATAATAACACCTAAAGATAAAAATGTAGGTATTACTCCAGTTGTGAATAAAGTTGCATCTGGTGCCGCAGAATTTATCCCGTTAATTAGGGTAACAAATTTAGCTAGAACTATGAAAGAGCTTAAAAAACTTGGAATTTGGTTATATGGTGCTTATTTAGATGATACTAGTGTTTCTCTTTATAATGTTGATTGTCGAATTCCTTGCGCTTTTGTAATGGGAGCAGAAGGGAGTGGGATTAGAAGATTAACGGCATCTATGTGTGATATATTATGTAGTATACCTTTGCAGGGAAGTGTTGGGAGCTTAAATGTTTCTGTTGCGGCTGGAGTATGTCTTTATGAAGCCCTTCGGCAGAGGCTTTTTCTAGGTTAATATAGTACAAACTTTTAAAAAGGGAAATTTATGGTTCAAAAAAGCGTTGTACTAGATTACAAATTGTTATTTGATGCTTGTTTAGTTAACTCATCTAGTTTATTTATTATTCTTAATAATGATTTATCGATTAATAGTATAAGTCCAATGGTAACAAAATTATTTAGTTGGAATGAGGAAGTTGTTAAAAATAAAAAAATAGCTGATTTATTTAGTAAATATGCGGTTGAACCATTTATTGATGTAACAAACCCATTTGAAAAATGCAATAACATTTCGAATGTATCTTATGATAATGCAAACTTGCAGATAGACTGGAGTGTAGAGCAATTTTTCAATAATAACCAAATTTGTGATTATATTTTTCTAATTGGTAATATTAGCAATAGACTTTTTTCGAAACTCGCTGCAGAGAGTGAAGTACGAGGAGATGAGGCGCGCAGAACCGCAGTGTACACGTCAGTACATGAGGATTCGAGCACTGAATCAACGAAGCAATTCCCCTCTGCAGTAGAGTTTCGAAAGAAGTCTAATGAGAAAAAAACAGTCAGAAAAGAAGTGGTTAGTGAGCTTCCGCAAAATGATGCTGAGTTATTCGTGCTTGATGATTTCCCTATATTAGATATAGAAAAGGTTAAAAAATCAATTAATTATGATAATGATCTGTTAAAAGATATTTTGTTATCAATGGCGGATGATGAAATCCCTAGAGATTTAGCGCTTCTTAAAAATTACCGAGAGGAAGCAAATTGGGATGAAATTGAAAAAATAGCTCACAAGATGAAAGGTGGGGCTATGTATTGTGGAACAACTAAAATGCAATATGCTTGTATGTTTTTTGAAAAGTATAAAAAATCTGGGAAAAATGAATTATTTGAAAGATTATATGAACAATTGTTTAGGATAAGTAATGAAACTAGAGATACTATTTTATCCTGGATTGTGGAACAAAAACATTTTTTTCAGGATTAGCTTTAATTTCAGCAATTTTTGTATTTAGTTCAGCGATATTGGGGTGTTTGTTCCTCGTGTATTTTAATAACTCATCCATATTTTTTTTAGTAATTTCAAATATTTCTTTATCATTAGGATTTTTTTTCTCTAAAGAATTAATTTCATCCATGTTATTTTTATATTCTTTTTCAAAGGTGAATTGTTTTTTTTTAATGCGACCCGCCTGATTTATGAGATTATCTTGGTCTAGTCTTCCATCAGATTTGGTTCTGTCTATACCAGGTAAGTTATTTAACGAAACTTGATGCATTAGTTTAAATTTATCATTATCAATTATATGAGCATCATAAGCAGTGTTTCCTAATATAGCGGATACTTGTTTAATTAAATCTGTCATTTTTTAAAATTCTCCTGATGTTAATTATTTTATTATTATGATGCTGCAACTGGAGCGGCTACGGCGGCTGCTTCTACAACGGAGCCGCCTGCTGCAGCTTGAGATGATGCTGCAGCTGAAGCATGAGCAGCTGTTTCAGCAGATTCAGCCTTAGAAGCATTTTCAGAAATTTTAGCCGCATCTCTAGCTGCTACTTCAGCATTCTGTGCGGTATTTTCAGCTTGAGATGCTGTAGATTCAGCGCTATTTGCTTTGTTTTCAGCTTTGGTGGAACTAGATTCTAATTCTTTAACTTTTTCTTTAGTATCCGTTATCTGAGTTTCAAGATCTTGAATTATGTCTTCTGATCCGCCATTAGTTTGAGATTCTTCTAGATCTCTTTGCAGATTAGCTAGTTTTTCTTCTTCTGCTAGGATGTTATCTAATGCTTCTTTTGAGGCTTCTCTAGCTTTACTTGCATCATCTCTGGCTCTATTTGCTTCTTCTCTAGCATTTTGCGCATTAATTTCGGCTTGTTTAGATTCATTTAATGCTGTGTTAAGATCTATGCTGGAGCTACTAGTTAATATTTCTACTGGAGTTTTAGGTGTATTCTCAACTGGTGATAGGGCCATCTTTTGATCATTAAATGCCGAGAATTTTGCTGTAATATTTTGTTCTGATACCTCAGGTGAACTTTTTTGAGGTTCTGACATTGTACTACGAATACTGCACTGAATTTGTTTAAGGATTTCTTCTTGTAATCTCTCAGCAATTTTTTTGTTGTCGCTTTTATCTTCATTTTTCTCACTAGACATCATCTATCCTCAATTAATAATTTCAGTCCTGTAAATGTTGCGTTATACTTTAATTGTAGCTTTCACTGATAAAAAATGCGAGTTAACTATGAATATTGATGATTTTCAGTATATGTGGCGAGGGAAAATAATTAGAGACGCTTTGATTGAGGAAGCTGGTTTGCTTGCTGAAGTTGATATCGTTAAATCCGATTCTGGTACAGCGCTTTTATTGTTACATGGATTTGCCTCTTCACCCGCTATTTATCGAGAGTTAATACCGAAGCTAGACTGCTATGATAGAATATATTGTCCAGTTTTACCAGGACATGCAGAAAGTATCCAGGCTTTCGCTAAGTGTAGCTCGTATGAGTGGGTACAGACAGCGCTGCATTCTTTCGAAATGCTTAGTAAAAATTATGCTAAAGTTGATGTACTTGGGTTGTCTCTAGGTGGTTTGCTTGCATCCATAGTTGCGTCAGTATATACGCCAAATCATTTATATTTGCTTGCACCAGCATTAAAACTATATGGAATGACAGGTCTTAGATTGTTTGGGGCAAAATTATTATTAGCATTTGGATTACAGCAAATTAGCAATAAAGCAGGAGATTTTTATATCGATAAATATCAAGAATTAACATATAAAAAACTTCCTGTGCATGCGATAATAGAAATATTAAATTTAGTTAAAAACAATCAACTATCCCCTATTATATGCCAGACAGATATATTTTTAGGTAGACATGATAGTGTTGTTGACTCTAAAGCGATTGAAAAAATATTTCACAATAAAGAAAATACTAAAATTCATTGGTTAGATAATTCAGCGCATATTTTACCTTTAGATGGTGACATTCAGGTAATTATAGATGGCATATTACAAAATCAGAAAAATTCGTAGATATTTTTTATCCTAGAAAAATCTTTAAAATTCAGTGCAGTAGGCATTCGTAGCACTGCCATTAAGTTAAGGATTTTGTCATTCCCGCGAAGGCATTGGGAATCTATCCCTAAAGTGGCACTGTGCCTGCTTAGAATCGGGTAGGACGGGCCTCACGGCCCGGACCTCCCACACCACCGTACAAGCGATTTCGCATAC
>MHBB01000065.1:253-1631 GCA_001803185.1 Legionellales bacterium RIFCSPHIGHO2_12_FULL_35_11 | reverse complement strand
AGAACGATTAGTCTTGTTCGATATAATGCTAAGAAATGGCATATTAATCCGAATAAAATTGGCGTGATTGGATTTTCCGCAGGTGGTTATATGGTGGCGCAAACCAGCACGCATTTTGAAAATCGCGCTTATTTACCTATTGATGCAGCAGATAAAATAAGCTGTCGTCCTGATTTTGCGATGGCTATTTATCCTGGTCATATGCAAAAGCGTTCAAAATCAGTCAGAAAAGGTGTTTTTGCATTAAATCCAAATATTCATTTTACTAAAAACACTCCACCTACCTTTATTGTTCAAGCAGAAAATGATCCTGAGGATAATATTAATAATTCCTTGCTGTATTATATTGGTCTTAAAAATGCAGGCGTTCCTGTTGAAATGCATTTGTATGCGCAAGGTGGACATGCGTTTGGATTGCGGAAAACACAATATGCCATCACAGATTGGCCAAATCTTGCGGATACGTGGTTAAAATCCATTGGAATGATTATATAGTGAGCTCAAGAAAATGATTTCTTATCAAGCAAAAATGCTGCCAAATATAGATTACAAAAAAATTCAAAAGAACTTTTCTTTTTCGCTCGTTGATCTTGAACACGGTGCAATGCAAGATTATTGCGATTTTTTAGAAGGTTTAAAGACAGCGTTAATAAAAGAAAATTTAATGCAGGTTCCTGAATTGTTAGTCGCACATCTTTGCGCCTATTTAGGGACGGCGGTGACAGTGCACACTGTAACTGAAGCTGAAAAACTCGAACCATTTATTATTGACTTGATTAAGCAACAAGCACATGCAGCCTATCAACAATTTAATTTATTTCCCATTAATAGCACGATAAAAAGTCATGAGCTAAAAAAACAGAATGTGGAATCAATTCGCCAAACAGCGCCAGGCAGTATTGTGGCGCAAACAATGCGGCTCGGACGCGTGGTGATGGATATACTAGAAGAGCTAAAAAACCACCATCAAGATCACTTTAAACGCAAAAGTCCGCCCAAACAAACGGACTTGTTTTGCTCACAAGAAATGCTGATAAAAATCATGCTGTATCTTTCAGGGAAAAAATGCGCAAAATGGCGGGAAGAATTGAATGGTCTTTCAGATCATTACCCAATTAATCAACTCGCCATTCAAATCGGGTGGTTGATAGGATATTTTTCTCATCTTGATAATAAATCACCGAATGAAACACAATATTTTGATTATGGGTTGTCTATTTTTAGTTTGTATCGAAAATATATTTTTAAATTCATGGAGTCATATGCAACCGCCAAATTTGAACAAGAAGCAGCTGAAGAGCAAGCAGAAGCTGAGACGCTTTTAGGAGAAATACGTTCCTTGTCACAAAAAACGCATGCGCAAGTTCGTCCACCATTT
>MHBB01000065.1:0-193 GCA_001803185.1 Legionellales bacterium RIFCSPHIGHO2_12_FULL_35_11 | reverse complement strand
CTGATGGCAAAAAAATATTCCATCAAAATTATGTTGATGAGTCTTTTTTATTTTTGGTATGTTTTAGAAGCACCACTTTATGCAGATGATCCAAAATCTATTAATGGTGAAGATTCTTTTTTGCATATGGAAGCTATTATTGATATCGTAAAAAATACAGCGATCTCATTGCCAAATCCACCGTTATCACCAG
>MHBB01000064.1:1436-8478 GCA_001803185.1 Legionellales bacterium RIFCSPHIGHO2_12_FULL_35_11 | reverse complement strand
TGTCAATATCGCTAAATTTAAATCAGAATTAGGCAAATATCTCGGTTATATCCGTCAGGGTGAAGAAGTGATCGTTTTTGATCGATCCACACCCCTTGCCAGGGTTATCCCATTTCAACCAAAAGAGTCGAAGCTTTTATTTGAAAATCCTGTTGATGATCCGAAAAATCTCATCAATATGCACTATGAACCTATACAAGGTGTTCAAGTAGACAGCTTAAAATTTCTTCTCGAAGAGCGTGGTGATAGATGAAAGCTTATATCGATTCATCCGTTATTCTACGTACTATTTTAGGAGAAAAAAACGCGATAAAACTACCTCATAATTTAGATGAGTTTGTTGCAAGTGAAATTCTGAAAATAGAATGTTTTCGAACATTTGATCGGATGCAACGAGTGCTTTCAATTGCAGAAGATGAAATTGCAGCTAGATATGCTGCATTACATCGTGCTATACGTTCATTACGTATTATCAAATTGACGGATACTATTTCACAAAAAGCATGCGAATCATTTCCAGTAATATTAAAAACGCTGGATGCAATTCATCTTGCCAGTGCCATTTTATGGCAGCAACAGGAAGAAGTAGATATTTTGTTTTTAACGCATGATGAGCAGCTTGCGAAAGGTGCATTGGCCATGGGCTTTAAAGTATTAGGTACAATCGGATACTTAGACTAACATCTAGAGTAAATTTATTTTGGTTTCTGGTGATCGCGCTGCGCTCATCACATCCGATTACATTAGAACAAATTTACCGTGGTATTGTCCGTTATATTTGTGTATTACGTGGATTTTGCTATAATCATAAAAATAAAATGGAACTTATTTTAGGGGTTATAGCAAATATGGCTGCATTTCCTGCTTCGTCTCATTGGCGTGACTCAGCTCGTAATCCAAGATTTTTTATAGTAGATGCTCGCGCAGCATTTCCCATATTCATTTTTTTAGTCCATATACGCGTATGGACGGCATCTCTAGTGCTTATTTCAATGGTATTGTTTGGAATCATTGAGCATTATGGATTTACTGTGCCAGTTTTTTTAAGATGGCTGCGGTGTTTCGTAGCTGGTCCAATAAAATCTTCCAATCCATGGTGGCGTTAGATGGAACCAACTAAGATTTGTAAAGCAATGTCGATTATATCAGCGGCACTTAAAGCTAAATTTTATTTGAATGATAAATTTGTTAGTTATGATGAAGTCTTTTCGGATGTTGGATTGTTGCCTGGTATTGCTCGTAGAGCCGATCGTTTATGTTCGCTGTGCTTAGGGTATGGTCTTGGGATTACTTTTGAAGAAACGGAAAATGCATTGCTTGGCACAAAAGTTGTTTTTGACGAGGTAACCCCGAATGCCATTCGGCTGTTGTATATGACTGATGTTATTGTTAGTGATTTTATCAATGGAGGTCCAAGCCGTGATTATACGGTGCTTGATGAGTTGATATATGATTAGGTAGGTATAGGCCATGTGTATTAGCAATCGCTTTAATTTTACCTTAATAATTCTCTGATACGATTGACATTATGGGGTAACAAGATTGCGGAGTACCAATGGATCATACATTTTTTAATGCAAATTCAAGTTCAAGAGATCCAAAAAATATCTTAGAGACTTTAATTAAAATATTGAACACGATGATTGGGAAAAATCCAACAGAAGCTAATCAGCAAGCTTTGGTTATTTTGCGTCGTTTGCATGATAGTTTTTCAGAACTAACTGCACAACAACAAGAGTCAGAATATAATTCTAGAACTTCTTTTGCCAGGAGTGCATCATAGATATGTATCGAGTGCTTTATGAAAAAAAATATTGCTCCGGATGATATAAGCCCTATTCTCAAAGCGTTGGATGATGCAATCCATGATGGCCCGTGGGACGGATCTAATTTTTTACGGATGATTTGTAAAAGTTTGCAGAAAATGCGCAATGATCTTGCTAATTCTTTGGACGAAGTCAATTTGGTTGATGCGCGCAAACCTGGGTCTAATTTGACGAAGATGGTTGCTTTTCATGGTAACCAAAAAGAGGTATTTATAGCATTGTATGCCGCCGATGGTAGCTTGCTTGCCAACTGGGAAAAGATCTTGAAAAATCTTTCATCGCAAGTGCTGTCGCGCCCTATATATTCCAATGAAGATGATATTAAATATTTCGTAAAATCTAAAAATAACCTAGTGAACGAAGCGTATGTTTCGGTTTTTATTAATCAAGAGGACATTTTGGTCATTCCAGAAGAAAAAGCACTAGCAGATCGATTTGGCAAACCATTAGTTACCCTAAAATGCAAAGCGATTCATATTGAAAACATGAATCGTTTTGTGCATGCCTCTGGAACATATAACATCGCCAATGGGCAACTGATTCTGCGATCAGCAAAACCACAATGAGCATTATTTCATGATTTCATGTTCAAAAGCATGCAATGTGAGCCATTGAATGCAAAACCTGATGTTCAGGATTAAGTATGCCAACGGCAGCAACTGATTCTAAGGTTAAATAATCATCAGCTTGCCCCCAAATTATGGCGGATGGGAACAGGCGTAATTTAGGGAAGTACTTGCTCAAAGTTGTGCAAAACGCTAAATCTGCTGGATAAGGACGCGCTTGATCATATCCTAACTCCATAACTTGCATAGCTTCAGACACCGTGCCAATTCCTGGCAAATAATTTATTGAATAAACTAAGGCGGTTTTTGCCAAGTTTGGCGAAAAACCTAAGCTTGAAGCAAAATGCGCTCCTGCTTGATAACAATTCTCCAATTGTTGAACATCAGTAATATTTCCAATACCAACACGCAGTGTATCAAATTTAGAGATAACCGCCATTAATAAATCAGTATCGGTAGTATTAATTTCAACAACGTTAAATCCGGCGCGCACCAGCAACTGCAAGCGTTCAAACAAAGATTTATCAACATCCAGCGTTATTATAAATTGACTTGATATTACGTTATCTTCCATAGGATAGAGGCCATAATTTAACTTAAATGGATTATATGTTAAAAAATTTATGGTGGCAATGTAATTATGTACTAGGGTATAATTTCAATTAAGAAGAACTAATTTATTCAGAGATCATGACAATTCTTAATATTGTTTATTTACCAAATAATATCTTGCGGGCAGTCAACAACCCAGTCACGGAGTTTGACGATCAACTGCAACTCCTGATAGATGATATGTTTGAAACCATGTATCATGCACAAGGCGTTGGATTGGCCGCTCCTCAAATCGGAATTAATTCAAAATTAGCTGTAGTTGATGTTAGTGTAGAAAAAGATCAACGATTAGTGTTAATTAACCCTATTATTACAGAGTATCATGGTTGCAAAGAGTATACCGAGGGATGCTTGTCTATTCCTGGAGCGCATGATAAGGTCGTGCGCGCTGATCATGTATCAATTCGGGCGCAGGATCGTTTTGGAGCCTGGTTCGACATGGCTGGAGATTGTCTACTTGGGCAATGCCTTCAACATGAAATCGATCATTTAAATGGTAAATTATTTATTGACCTATTAACCCCGCTGAAACGCGTCCAAGCAAGAAAACGCATGGCAAAACATCAACGATTGCGTAAGGAGTCCTGAGCATTTGAAAATTATTTTTGCTGGTACTCCCGAGTTTGGACTGCCGTGTCTGAATGCTATTTGGAATTCAACACACCATTTAGTGGCTGTTTATACTCAGCCTGATCGTAGAGCTGGTCGTGGTAAAAAATTGCATCACTCTGCAATAAAAGAATGGGCCATAATTCATTCTATACCAGTATATCAACCATTGAATTTTAAAGATGATCTTAGCGTTCAGGAGTTAATAAAATTACAACCAGATCTCATCGTAGTAATTGCTTATGGATTATTATTACCAATGCGAGTATTAACGATTCCGCGTTATGGTTGTATTAATGTACACGCTTCTTTATTGCCGCGTTGGCGTGGCGCTTCTCCAATTCAACAGGCAATCTTACATGGAGATTTGCGTACTGGAATCACGATTATGCAAATGGCGGCAGGACTGGATACTGGCCCGATTGCAAAACAAGCGGCAATAAATATTGAACCAACGGATACCGCGCTGATCTTACATCACAAATTAGCCGTTTTAGCTGTAGAACCATTATTGGCAATTATTGATGATCTGGAAAATATTACTGTTGAATTTACACCGCAAAATGATGGCATGACGACATACGCACCTAAAATTAATAAAGAGGATGCGCGTCTTAATTGGCGCGCTTCTGCAATATTAATCGAACGCCAGATTCGAGCATTTTTACCTTGGCCGGTGGCGCATACTTATGCAGGCGATGAATTAATCCGAATTCATCGCGCTGAAGTTATCGAATTACAAAAATCCAAAATTAATGCAATTCCAGGTACAATTATTACTATTGATAAATATGGAATGGTGGTGGCGACTATGCATGGGTTGCTGAAAATTACCGCGTTGCAATTTGCATCTAGCAAGGTATTGGAAATTCGAGATTGGTTCAATTCCGGTAAAGCAACCCCGTTAATTGGCGCACTTTTACAATGAATATAGCCGTTACATGAAAAATAGGATAAACGATCGCGCGATCGCTTTAAGAATTTTATTGCAATTGTTTGTGGATAAAACATCTTTAGCGCATGCGTTTCAAACACATTCTCATACCGTATCGGCTTTAACTAAAGCTATTTGTTTTGGAGTATGTCGTCATTATTACAGATTACAAGTAGTGGCGGACGCACTAATAGCTAGTAGACCCAAATCCAGAACCGTATGGCTAACATTGCTAATTGGATTATATCAATTATTATATCTAGATAAGCCAGTATATGCAACAATCAATGAAACAGTAGGGCTGTTGAATGAGTTTCATTGTTCATGGGCCAAAGGGTTTATAAACGCAACTATGCATGCATTAATCAATCGCAAACCAGCTGTGATTGCTAACATGCAGGCTAATGCCGCTTTCAACTATGGGCACCCAGAATGGTTGTTGAAAATTTTACAACACGACTGGCCGCTGCAGTGGCAAGCTATTCTTGAGGCTAACGATAATCACCCTCCAATGAGTTTACGTGTAAATCTAGGCAAAACATCTAGACGCGATTATTTAAATAAATTGCGCGAAGCGGGTATGGCGGCACAACCACATATACGATCGCTATCCGGGATAACATTGAGCAATTCGTGTAATGTGGATAGCCTGCCAGGATTTAGTGCCGGAGAAGTATCGGTACAAGATGAAGCCGCACAATTCGCGGTGGAATTATTGCAATTAACCGCAGGCGTAAGAGTATTGGATGCGTGCGCGGCCCCAGGCGGCAAAACTGCGCATATTTTGGAGTCTGAATCCAACCTAAAAGAATGTGTAGCTTTAGACATTGATAAGCGACGTTTACAACAGATTAAGGATAATTTAATGCGCTTACATTTGAAGGCCACAATCATTCATGGAGATGGATCGAAACCGGATCATTGGTGGAATCAAGAACTGTTTGATCGCATATTATTGGATGCTCCTTGTTCTGCAACTGGCGTTATTCGAAGGCATCCAGATATTAAATTACTGCGCACCCAGATGGATATAGATCGCGTCGTAATTATGCAACGCGATCTATTAAATAGTCTCTGGTTACTATTAAATGAAGGTGGCATAATGGTCTATGCAACCTGTTCAATATTGCATTGTGAAAATGAACAGCAGGTTTCAAAATTTATAAATACACATCCTGATTGCGAGCTAATGCCGTTTACAAATTTTTGCGGGATTTTTACAGGGCATGGGTGGCAAATCCTGCCTGGAACAGATAATCGTGATGGATTTTTTTATAGTGTATTTAAGAAAAAAAACAAGGAGGTATAGTTTTATGCAAAGATTTTTCTTAGGCGCATTATCATTATATTGTTATATACAGTTAGGTTATGCTAGTTACCAAAGCGGCATTGATCGTTTAATCAATCAAGTCAGTCCAAACATGAATATTGGAATACAAGTTGTTGATTTAAGTACTGGTTCCACTCTGTACCAACGCAATCAAAATCAATTATTTACTCCAGCAAGCAATATGAAATTATTTTCAGATGCGGCCGCTTTAATGATTTTAGGGCCTGATTACCGCTTTCGTAATCAACTGAGCATAGGTCTGTCAGAATTAAATAATGGAGTATTTAATGGTAACCTATATTTGCAATTACCCGGGGATCCATCATTTAATAATGAGCGATTGGCATCTCTATTAACTTCGCTGAAAGATTTACATATCCGTCAAATTCATGGGAATGTCATCATAGATAGCGATCATGCGGCAATTGACCCCTATCCTCCAGGAGGGTGGACTGCTAAAGATTTGATTTATAGCTATGGGGCGCCTCTTGCTCCGGTAATCATTGACATGAACCGGGTATTGGTTACGGTTAATCCATCTGGAATTGTAAATTCTCCGGCAGTGATTGAAGTTAAACCGATTGACGGATTATTTAACCTAAATAATCAAGTAAACACTAGTAAGAAAAATTCTCGATCCGGGGTGAGTTTTGTATTAGACCGAGATAATAACTTGACTGTTCGTGGCTCAGTGGCAGCCGGACAATGGTCGGTCCAAGAATTTATGGCAATTCGCAATCCACATGTGTATGCCCAAGCATTAATTAAACACTTATTAGTGTCGAATAACATCATTTTAAATGGTAAAGTGGTTTTTGGAAAAACACCGCAGAATTCGTTATTATTAGCTACTGATTATTCGAAACCTATTGCGCAACTAATGGCGGATACACTGAAACCGTCGGATAATTTATATGCAGATAGTTTATTTTTACATGCCGCAGCTAAATTGAACGGGGCGCCGGTTAATTGGCCGGATGCACAGCGTCTTATCAAGCAATTCTTGCAACGGCAAACTGGAATTCCATTGGATAACGCAGCTTTAACTGATGGATCAGGATTATCGCGTCATGATCTATTGTCACCATTTCAAATCGTAAGTTTATTACGTTTTTTATATGAACGTTTTCCATTGACCTATGAATATATCGCAGCATTACCAATA
>MHBB01000064.1:0-1375 GCA_001803185.1 Legionellales bacterium RIFCSPHIGHO2_12_FULL_35_11 | reverse complement strand
AGTAGCGTTTGCTATATTTATAAATAATTTACCCCACACAAAACCGGCGATTTCTGGGCGTTCGCGTTATTTAATAGATTCAATTTGCACGTATTTATTGCAACAAAAACCCGGGAACCAAGTATGGTCAAAGTTGTTTTCTAGAAACACCCAGATAAAATATCAACAAAATCCAACCCAAGCTGAAATAAAACGTCATTATCAAGCTAATTGGCGTCGTTTAGAAACAGTTATCAAACAAGCCTTAGCTGGTCAAGCGGTTACTGTTATCTTTCGCGGAAATGAAATCATTCTTCAAGATAATCAAACTAACGTGCATAAAGTGTTTGCAGCCTTGCGCGCTCTTAGGAATAAATATCAATTTGCAATAGCGGTTACCGCTGCGGAAAAACCTATATTAGATGGCAAGCCTGTGGTCATGTGGATCAGGCAAACGCTGCCACAATCTCGCGACATAAAACGCTTGTGGATGATCAAATTAAATCATGCCTAAATTTGACATGAATATTCTACGATTCACTCTCATGAACTATAAAACTGACATAAAAAACAGAATGATTGTTTTGCAAATAACCATAATCATTTCTTTTCTTCCATTATTTTTGTATTTTGATAGTCCATCGTTTAACGATTATTGTTCTTATGGCCAATGGATATCTAACTTTCTGATGATGATTTTCTTTTTCTGGTTTTATTGGCTTGGAGATCAAAAGCTAAAGCGACAGTTGATTATGATGGTTATTATTGCCAGTATTGGAGAAGTATTTGCTTCATTGATCATGGAGTTTTACACTTATCGTTTGCACAATATTCCACTGTATGTACCGCCAGGACATGCGCTTTTGTTTGCCGTGATTTACTATGCACATAAACAAAAAATTATTCGTCAACATGGCGCATGGTTACGTCCAACGCTTTTGTGTTTATCCTTTTTCATAAGCACACTATTTTTGTTGGTTTTTAATGATGTGGGTGGTTTTTGCTGTTTTTTATTATTTCTAGCATTTTTTTATAATAAACGATGTAAACTATTTTATCTACTAATGTTTATTCTCGTATTTTATCTGGAAATCAGTGGTACACTACTGCAGACTTGGGCGTGGTATAGTGTTAATGGAGTGCATCATCCTTATTACCCCTCGATAGCTAATCCACCCGCAGGTGCTGCAGGACTTTACATGATCCTCGATATGTTCACCAACAGCGGTTATTTTTGGATTTATTCGTTAGAAAAAAAATTCTCAATCCATGGTGCTCGTGCGCAACAAGCACGTATTAAAAAACGAGCGATCCTCGTAGCGAGCCAAGTGAGTACATTTTTCACAATGATATTGAAGAACAAACGCCCTTAAATTAGGGCGTGTTTACAATTCAT
>MHBB01000063.1:11046-13778 GCA_001803185.1 Legionellales bacterium RIFCSPHIGHO2_12_FULL_35_11 | reverse complement strand
AAGATTATGCCGAAAAGAGCGAACTATTTTCGCATACATTATTTGACTCATTGTTTATAACCAATTACCAGTCTAATGCAGTTCAAGCTTTATTAGTCGACAGATTACCCAATCAAGTTAATTCAGGATCGCTTTTTTCAGACACCTACCCTGCAATATCCCAATATAAATATCTTAATGTTCTCGCTAACAAACCATTTGAAATACTCGCCGCACCAATCACGACTCAAGATATTACTGATCCATCAACTGCAACTTTGTTGACTAGCATTACTACAGCAACCGACTGCCCTCCAGCTAATGAGGGTGACACATCGACGTGCGCTTCTATTGCAGATATTATGTCGCAACTTCTGAGTGGAACAGGGGAAACTAAGCTAGATACTCTCGGAGTTATCCAAACTTACGGAAATCCCAATGCATTGTATGATAACAAGGTATTTGGCCCATTAACCCAATCGTTTAATATCCAAAATTTATTGAACCAATTTTTACTCTCGAACGATCCAGCCCCGCAAGGAGACGGTACTTTGCAAAATTATGCTAATCTTATTTTGCTGTTATCCCATCCTGCTGCAGCAGATTCTTCGTTTTCAACTGATGATTATACCGCCGCTTACTCCAAAGCCATTGGAGCTGGCGGAGAAGCTCCTGATCTTACAGCGCAATCTGTAATCTTGCGTTTTTTATACCAAATACTATCTAATGCTTTCTATAAAGCATTGCCAATCAATAATTTATATAATTCAGCTGCTATGCGTGCGCCTATAAACACGGACAACGGCACAACTAGCCGTGCTTTAATTGAATATCTAATGGCTACATGGCGTTTAGCACCTCAAAACTCAAGTTCCGGCGGCACCACCTCTTCATGGGTCGAAAATATCAACAAAGCTACTCCAGAAACCGTATTAAAAGAAAGCGCACTACTATTGAGTGAGATAAATTATCAGTTATATTTGAATCGTCAGATGCAAGAGCAAATGCTCCTAACAGAATCTGTGCTAATTTTGCAAAACTCTTCAAATGTACTATATAATAGCGCTACCTTAGATTACGGAAAGAATTCCAGAAATGCACAAGTTGTCCCTGCAGATGGGGCGTAACAGTGAATCTTAAGAACGTAATCGATATTGCTGAAATTGTAAGTTCAAAAAAAAAATAATCTCCGCAAACAAGAGAGCATCTAGACGTGTAATTGATCTAGATGCTCGCTCCATTATTAACGGACGACGGTGGGTATTGAAATCCAATAAAAGCCCAGGGCAGAAGGGTGTAGATGCTTCTATCTTTGAGGTTGCGTTCAGTGAAATTGCCTCACTATTCTTCAAACCAAGATTAACCTCATGTGTAAAACTAGTAGTTCAACAATCACCGACCGCAACCGCAGTAAAACAAATTATTGGAATTGCCTCTGAAAAATACAATGCCGCATCCGAAATTGTTTTTTTAGATACGGTGCCTAAGAATTTTTTTGCCGGATTATTAAAACAGCATAAAAATAATTTGATCGAAATTGATATGGAATCACTTGCTTCTATCATGACCGGATCTTATGTCTTGGAAGAAGATGATTTGCACAAAGGTAACATAGGATTCTATATTACTGTTAATGATCAGGGTAAAAATAAATACACTTTCTTTAAGATTGATCACGATCTAATGTTTACCGGTAGTATCATGTCATATAAAGATATGCGCCTGGCAAATTTATTTTATAACAAGCACTCGTTTAAAATTACCGCGCAAGATTTAGATGATTTTCCTGATTTAAAAGATTCTGGCAACCATTATTGGCCAACTAGAAGACGTTTTATAGCAATAGGCCCTAAATCTTACACTAGCCAAGACGAAAGAATGGCATTTGCCAGCCTTAAAGATGATTCAGAGTTCAAACAAAAAAAATGGAAATATTTTCTAAAAGCCGCAATTATGCCAATTGTTCTCATCGAAAAATCGTTAAATTGCCATTTAGATCCTCATGATCATATTGATAAAATCAATATGATCAAAAATTCTATTTGGAGCCGCATTGGCAAACTTAAAAAACAAATGCTAGCATCACCACAATTTATCCAATATTTACAAAACAATGCATTGGAATTAGTTTTATCAGAGCTAAAACTAGAAGTCACTACATATCTCGCCAATCTTGAGATAACTGCAGATGCGAAGGAGGTAATTATTAGTCACTTGGAGAATAATCTCCGAACGCTACAGCGATGCGCTAATCAAGATTTATCTATAATACAAAAATCTATTTTATTAGATAATTATTCTTTTGGAAATATAAAAAAAACATTGATAAATACAGATATAGAGTTCGCCATGGGCATATTTGACAGAGAAGAAAATGAAATACAAAAATTTAAATATGCTTGCATCGTAACCGATTTGATAAAAAAAACTAATAATACACAACATGCAGATAAATTATTGATAACAGCATGCGCAAAAAATTCTTATTTAAACTATCAATCCATTGCAACTTTTGAGAAATTTATACAAGCCGCGAATAAAATTCGAGCTTGCGCGCTACCGCTAAAACAACAAAAAAATGAAATAATTACCGTGTTACAACAAGCAACGCTATCTGTTGCAGAGCTTAAGAAATTAAAACAAGAATTACAAAAAAAAGAGCCACTGGTAGCATCGCTAAAATTTATTAATCAGTTACGCAGTGGACTATGGTTGATCAGGAAAATTCGTGGCGTCTATGGTTCAACCCATAC
>MHBB01000063.1:6717-11031 GCA_001803185.1 Legionellales bacterium RIFCSPHIGHO2_12_FULL_35_11 | reverse complement strand
CCACGAGGTCAATGCTAAAATTAAAAACATTAACGATCTGCAAAGGGTAATGACGAAGTTGGCGAGAATCGCTGTCATTCATTTAATGCAGCGTCATTGATCGTAGAATGTTTTTCAATATCTTCTATTATATTTAAAGTAGCGGTTTTGGCTGTAAATAGCCGAAATTTACCAGTACATGCAAGGTTGATCAATCCTCCAATAAATAACAGAGCGTTGGCAATATCAAAGAAAAATTGTTTAGCCCAGCCTCGATGCTTTTCCAGAATTGATCTATGATTATTAATCGCCATATATGTTTGATTACATAAAGTTTTATAATCAATTTTTCTTTCGCTAAATGATTTTGCCGAATGTTCAAGCAATAAATACAATGAAAAAGCTGCTTTTGCACTTTGGTTATATTTATCTTTATTCGCGTTATCGATAAAATCACAAGCTTTAAGCCGCAATTTTTCTATAGCATCCAGATATAGAGAAAAATACGGATGAGTATTAGCATTTAATACGGGATTATTGCTTATTTTTTTAAGAATTGATCCTGCCTTTACTGTATCAAATGGAACCGCCTCCAAGCTATTCTCCGTTGAATGCGGATTAAATTTATTGATTAGATCAGACAAATCATGAAAGGGAATTTTTTCAGGATATGCGCAATTATCGAACAAATAATTATACAAATCATCGGTTAGCGATTCTTGCTGCAAGATCTTGTTTACTAAAACAGGAAAAATAAGATCATCAGCAGATATTTTTTTAATTAGCAATGATAATAGTAGAGGCGAGCAACGAATATTCAGCATTTCTTCCCATAATTTTTCATCTCTGTGAACAGTTAATTGATAAATGGCTTCTTCGTGAGAGTCTGTTATATTATCGGACTTAAATATTTCAAACCATATTGCAATGGATTTTTTTTTCGGAAATTCACCGATAGCGTGACGTATAGCGTTTAATTGTGATGATGCTAATATTCCAGAAAAAAATCGTGGATTATCGAATACCTGGGTGATAAAATCATCAGGTATGTTAGGGGTAAGAAGACAATCAATGATTGATTCTATAGGTGTATGTGGATTATTAATTAATTTCTGATAAAATTGTTTATCAAACAAAGAACTAGATTTTAATGCGTGCTTGACAATTGCATCAGATGTTTTGTCTTGGGTAAATTTATCAACCATTATTAATAATAAATCTCGATCAACATTATCATTCCCCAAAATAACTTGAAAGATTTCATCGTTGGCCTTCTCTGACAAAACAATTTGTAACAATGTTTCATGTTCGCGTGCTTTTCTAGCAATGTTTGATAGTAACTGCACGCATGGATTGATATGCGGGAGAATCAATCGTATGCAATCTTCGCCAAGATGATCATTATCCAGCAACTCAATTGCCTTTTCTTGATTCACTAGATTGATATTTCTCAGCATACTTACTTTCAACTCTGTCGATTTTTCAAAATTGGAGATTGTATCAATGCGACTAGAATTTTTAGGTTAAAGATCTGTTGATTGAAATTGGAACTTTTTGCATATTGTTTTGATAATTCAATCGGATCAAAATTAAACATTGTTTGGATAAGATGCTGTTCTGGAACAGTGAGATCGGCAAAAATAAATTTTTCCAATAACGTTTTGCTCATGTCAATGATCCGTTGTTCGAACATTGTCAGTACATTGATATGCTCCATAACCAGCATTAAAGCTGCAGGGGATAATATATATTTATCAGTAAAATACTGCTGTGTTAATGGAGTCTTAAGGTGTTCTTGATTTGCCGCATGCAAAGCCTGCGCGAGAATTTTTAATTCACTAATCTCAGAAGGCAATGTATTGGGGAATTCTTTACTCCAGTCAAAATCAGTCAAATTTTCGCATGCATGTGCTTTAATATAATCAAATTTCAAATTTTGGTTAGATAAGCATGATCTTAATCTAATAAGATCATGTTGTTCCGCTTCCTCTCTATAGGGCATGATATTTTTTTCAAAATACTCTAATTTATTATTTGTATTTTCAGATAACCAAAGAAAATCAGTCGCGCTTTCAAGTAATTCCTTGCATTTTCCGCCAAAAAATCGTATTTGTTCGATTAAAGAAAGATATTTTGGATTCGCGAAAATAGTATCTGGTGGTGTGCCAGCGAGCACGGTATTTTGACTATCACTTAGCCAAACATTTCCTGGCACCCCTGTTTTCAACAATACAGTAAGCTGCTCTGCCTCTGCATTATTCACCAGGCACGCGGTAAGTTTATTATCAAAGATTCTAAATAAAATAACATGTACCGGCTTGATATAAGCCCCTAGCATCGCGTTTTGTGACTGATATACCATCGCATAATTATCGGTGGCGCATAATTCTTCTGAGAACCATGCCGGGGTGTTTTGCGCGGGCAATTCACATAAATCATTCAATGACTTTATCACAAATGCTCTAGGATAGGATCCGGTTGCAAAATTACGCAAAAATTCTTCACTCCAATTTCGCATACCTCGACTTTCTAGCTTTTGGTCAAAATGCTCTCCTTCTTGTAATTTTTCAATTTCGTGAGCGACCTCTTGCTCTTTTTGTGTTTCAACTTCAAGATTTTGTATACCTATGCGACGCATAGAAGATGTATTACAGTTTAATTTTGCCCTATCCGCTATATTTTGCAAATTTTTAGTGCATTGGGTGATTTCATCATCACTAACATCTAAGTGAACTTTGCTCAAACAACTCTGCCAATCTTTTAATAAATAAATCAGATGATTTTGCAATAGCGTCGCTGTTGTTTCTTGTTGATAAATTCCGCCATATTGTTCAAAGATACGTGGATCGTGTTTGTGTATAAAATAGCGCTGAAATTCAAGCGCCAATGAATGCTTGGTCTCAATATCACCATCGTCTAATGTGGCTATCCGTTGTAATAAATCGTTACGTATGGCATTATCCATTTTTGCCAATGCAGCCGCGAAATTGTCTTGCCTCAGTTGCTGTTGTTCGGTTGCTTGCATATGCTGCATCAAATCAGTTAATGCGAATTCCGGCATAGAGGTTGGTACAATTATCTCAACAGTCTGTTTTTCTTCTAATTGACGCATACGCATACAACCTTGAAGAAAATCTTGCAGATATGTTTTTTCATTAATCAAACAGGCTGCGCAACCATCAGATTTTTGTCTCAAATCAGCACCAAAACTATGCGCTTGATCATAATATGTAAAACGTTGTTCTGGCTTACAATTTAATCTGGCATTAATGTGATCCACGTTACTGGTGTTTAATTCGATAATTGTGTGATTTTTAATGTTTAATGCGCACAACACTTCTGCATCATTGAAATAAAGAATATACTCAAAGTTAGAGTGATTCTCAGCCTGGAACTTGGCTAATGCTCGAGCTACCTCTAAGTTACTTACGCCAATTAACGTAGCACTAATATCTATTATCGCGCAGATCTTGCTTGCATTCTCAGAGTTATATAATGCACCCAAAAAATCCAAGATATTAGTATAATCCAGCCTGCGTATGGGCGTCTTGTGTTCTTCTAGTACTTTTTGAACAAAAGCATCCGAACCCAATGAGGTTTTATAATTAAATTGTAATTTATCGTGATAAGTACTGTGATTCCACGGCGTGCCTGATAAACCCTGGACTGCACGATAGATATCGACATGAGTTAGTGCATCACTCCCTAAAATCGCAGGTTCAACGGTAATTTGCGGCAGAACCTTTTCTTGCAATAAATGCCATAAGAAGGATTTTTCATAACGAAGATGCGTTAGAATTTTGTCAACATGCTCTGGATTATCGGCATTGACGTTTGGAAAAATTAATCCGGTATTTTTTAAATAAAGATTCACTCCTTTTGCTGTTGGGGTTTGTTCCAATTTTGAAAATTCATCAGATCGGTTCAGTAATTCAAAACGCGCTGCAATGTGCCATTGTTGAATTAATTCCTTGACCAGATCTGCATTCAAACCATTCAATAAAAACGATTGGATCGTATAATTTATGGTTTCTAACGGATTGCCAAAGCGGCTACGTTCGTTGGGCTTTTCATTCGCTAAATAAGGTATGGCGAGTGTTCGTTTGAAAGCACTTTTATCTTGAATTTTAGACGGTCCGTAATGTTCTTTATGATGACGATTTAGAGTATGGGTTAACAACCTGATTTGTTCTTTGTAGACAGCAAACATATCTTTTACTGATTGATCGAATTTTGATAGATCAATGGATTCTTCTTTATCAAGTAGATAATTCAGTAGTGAATTTTTAGATTCTGGCTTAATATATTTTGCAAGCGGACTCGCTGGATCCTCGA
>MHBB01000063.1:0-6686 GCA_001803185.1 Legionellales bacterium RIFCSPHIGHO2_12_FULL_35_11 | reverse complement strand
TAGATTAAGCGTATTATCAGGTTGCAGGGTTAAATTATCTAAAAATTGATATAACTCCATGGTATGGCATATCAGATCTGGATTAACTGCTTGTTGTTCGCCGAACGTGTAATTAAGCTTTTTCTTTAATAATAAACCTTGATGAATCTCATCAATGATCGCATCACCTTGTTCTTTAAGCAAGTTTCTAATTCGTCCTGCCCAATAAACTTGCTGCTTCCAGGCCTTGATTTCAGCTTCTTTTTCGGGACGATTTAATAAAAGTTCAAGATATTTTAATTCTAGCGATTGCATTGATTCGCCAGTAGTCACGAGGTAATCTTTATTTGTCATGATTTCGGCAAATTGTTGGTAAATTTCCGCCAATCTTTCGGGTGAGCTATTGCTATCTCGATTGAACTCAAATCGATGCGCTTTTTGTGCGAATAATTTTTGCGAAGTTCGATTCAGATCAGCATGGTTAGTCGCAAGCAAAGCACGCGGAACTTCTATAATTACTAAATTTAATCCAGTCGCTTTTTTATGAGCCAGTATCGGCACCAGTACTTTAGACTTGCCGCCACCCATAATAAATTTTACTATCGCATCAGGATCTTGTAACAAATCTTGCACCGCTTGAATTTGTCCGGGGCGAATTAAAATATTTTCCATAACTTGGAAGAACATTAATTTAGGGTCTGCGGCTGCCTTTGCATGATTTTCGGCCATAGAGATCCGTGCAATTTCATCCAAGATATCTAGATCAGGTGACTTCGTAACTTCGTTGAGCTTGTTGAGAAGCCGATCCGCTTGCTGCTTGTGTAATTCAAGTGTCATGAATTGATGAATGTGCGCGTGTAATTCATCAATTTGTTCTTTGGATAATTTGGTCAGTTGCAAATATGTGGATAATTCACTGGCAAAATAGGCTTTTAATATATCATCTTTGGTTAAAAGATGCCGTTTACCTGCGGCAATATCGATTTGGCACTGTTGATGCAGATTGCGATTAGCCAAATCTACGATCTTGGTGATTCGTTGATGTAATTGCTGTTGGAGTGTCGTTTGTAATTTTAAAATTTCTGCCTTTAATGCGCCTCTTGTCTTGGGATCGGAAAAAATTTCATTAGCAATCTTTCGGTGGAGTTGTTTATATTGGTGTTGCAATGCGCCGGCCGTGGATTCATCTGTACTATTGAATTTTTCAAATTGCGCTTCAAATTCGCAAGTTAAACGCTTGTACTCGACACTAAAAGCTTTGATGGCGGGTAGTTTGTTAATTACACCGGTTACAGTTAAGTTTTCAGGGGCTATATATGTCGGTGTTGTCACTGCAATAGGTTTTTGGGCTTGTGCTTTTAATATTACCGCTATATCTTTATCGCTGCTCAGCGCATTTGATCCGCCTTGAAAGATATTTGCCGCTTCATACACTTGAATGGGAGGCACTTTTAAATCTTTAACTGCAGTGATTAAATCTTTCAAAGAAATAAGACGTCCCTCCTGAATCCGATCTTTTAAACAATCAGGATTTTCGATTAATCGATACAATATGTTGGTTAATAACGGTGTATTCGAATCTTGTTTATTTAAAGGCAAATGCCGATGTCCGTGTAAATACTGCACGCAAAATTCACGGAGTTGTAATTTTTTTCTACGGTCATTCGTATCTAACGCAATTTTGATATAATGCGGAAATCCTTGGATGAAAGCATGCGGTTTGATATTCGAGTTCAAATTGCTCAAAGCTTCTTGTTGCGATATCGAAATCTTTGCATCTTGAGCAATAATATTATTTTTCCAATCTGTATACTCGCTCTTCGACTCAAAGGATAATAAGCACTCGTTAATATCCTCCATTGTATCTAGCGAAAGATCAATATCGCGTAATGCTAAAATTGTTTTGTTGCGCATAACTGCAGTGGTGCTTTGCAGTTGCGCCTCAAGTTCCGCAAGTCTTTTTGCAAATGTGGCAGACATTATTTGACCTGAATCGCGAATAGCAATTAATCGATTATATTCAGTGACCAAGGTTTTTAAGCTTAATCGGCGCCATTCACAACCCAATGCACCACACGCCTTGGGACCATCTCCGGGGATCTGTTTATGATAATAATTTAGTAAAATTTTGCACTCATTATCATTTAATGTATATTTTTCATCTAGATGACGTCGCATAGTTAGCAATTTCGAATATAACCTGTAAATGGTGCCGGGTAATTGCTGGCAGAAATCTTGCATTTGCTGTATGCATAAGGTTTGGTAATGACCATTTGCAATATCCAAGTCACAAGTATCTTTTGCAGGAATCGTCGACTTTTTGTCTTGAGATAGGAAATGTATATACAACGATAACGCTTTGAGTTGACAGGCAATATCACGAGGTGAATGTTTTTGCGCATCTTGATCTTTAGCTTCTAAAACAACCGGCAGTCCTTGGATAATCCAGGACAATAAGGTTAACTCCTGAGATGTTCCTTCAAAAGCTAACAGATTTAAATGCTCTAATATTTTCCAGGCTTTTATATGTTCATCGGTGGCAAGATATAGGTAGCACAAATATAACGCTTCCGCAGCATTATTTGCTTGCGGTTCGTCATTCACAATTTTATATTGAATACTTTGCGCCGAATGCGCATATCGCCATTGAGGTTGTTTTTCCGGTGACAATGGCGAAATATCTTTCCAATATTTTTGCAGTTGTTGGGTTGCAACATGATTGGAGCTATCGTGAGATAATTGATAAGGTTGACCTTCAATTTGAATTATATTCGATTGATAATAAAATGGCTGGATCGGAACAATGCATATTGTGTCATTTGTTACTGCGTGCGTAAATATTAGATGCGCAATGTTTGCTTTAAATACGTTTCCCGCGGGAGACAATTGGTATTGCGTTCCAGGCAAGATAATCTGATCACCGATTATATCTAAATTTAAATCATAACGTAATAAGTTTACACTACCATTGGTTTTATTATTATCTAGATTAACCTGAAAAAAATCTCGATGTTCGAAATTAGACAATTCTGCATGCCATTTAGAATTGTTTGTTAAGATGTAATTAGTATTAAATTGTAGTAATTGTCCGTATGCATTTCTGAAGTAAGCTGGATTATTATCTTGCGTTATAAAAGCCTCATCTTCAGTTACTTTCACCCATAACTCTGTACTAGCATCATCAAGACATTTTGGTAAATATGATTGAGAACACTGAGGGGCTATGCCAAGTAACTTTTGTTGTTTGTCGGATTGCGATTGTAATTCGTACCAATTCTCAACACCATCAATCAACCATTTCTTGTGAACACTCAGCTTATCCTGATCTCGGATCATTCTAACCGATGGTTTTGCTGTAGTAAATTCGATTAACCGCCCGTCTTGCGAGAGAGCGCAAGAAGATTCTTGCTCCAGCCCTAAATGGTACATTATCGGATGATTCTGAATTTTTAACGGGATCATGGTATAAGTTTTTTTATCGATGAAGACCTGCCCCTGTGCTGCATCAATTATATATGCAATAGTTTGAGTTTTATCTTGTAGTATAAATTTAGGATAAGATCCTGTAAGCGTATAATCTGATACATTAAAGTCAAGATTCTCCGCCATGGGTTTAATAGCCAACTCAATTGTATTACTGGGCATCCTTTGCATCAATTGTTGAAAATGATGAATAGCGCATTGAAGTTCAAATTCAGAATCAGTATCTTCTTTGCGATCGGGATTATTTTTGGCACGTAAATAAGCATACGATACGAAGGCTTCATTAAATTTCTTTATGTCAAATTCGGCCATCAATGTTAAAAAACGATAACGATGTAAACTTGCAAGTATAGCTGGATCTGGTTGGGTTGTGATAGCGGCATTGAGGCGCCGATGATCGATTTGTAATCGCCCTTCTGCTAATTCAGGTTTATATTGAGCGATATATCGATTGACATACAAACTTAACCGAATAAAAAAGATCGATGTTTGGCTAAACGCTCCTTCTGAGGTAGTAAAATTATTCAAACCTTGTTTGATAAATTCATCCAATCGATTTAAAAAATTTCGCTTAGTTTTAGGTAATTGCGATTCTTGATCTAACAAATCACATAATAAACCTGGTTCAAATAGATTCGCTTCAAAATAAATTTGCAAATTACGATCGTCCAATTTACTCATGGCTATTTTAAAATAATCCAGAGTCAGATTGATCTGATTCGATGGCGATGATCGCAAATGAAACAATTGACGAAGAAAAAAATCTTCTTTACTAATTAAGCGATCGGATTTATCTGTATCAGAGGGTAATTGAATTGCATTACTGGTAGTTTTTTGTAGATTATAATAATGTATCCATTCTGGGTAATCGGCAATGGCTGGACGACTGAATGCTGAATCAGAAAAGTTATATTTGTTTCGAACAATGGAGTGTAATTCGCCAGGCTTAGGGTGTGAGTAAGATAATGGATCCGCTGTTATTAAAGGGCAAGCAAAACTTAAGGACGAACCACGTTCATTTATATAAAAACGAAACTCTACAGTTGCATGCATTGCTTTTTTCGAGTTCATCATGCATTGAAAACAACTAATAATAAATTGTTCTAAAGCAACTTGTCGATCTATTTTTGCTATGATGGATATGTATTGTAGCGCACTAGCATTTCCAGTTCGTCTTAATTCAAGCAAATACCATAATATAGTGCATCGTTCTATACGGAGTTTTGTATGCAGTGGAGAAGAACTATTTTTATACTGAATATTATATTCTTTTTCTAACTGCTTCTTTAACACTGGTTCAGTATCTATTATTGCAGTGTATAATGTCAGAAAAAATTCCCCGTAGTAAGTATATTCTTTTGGAGGTGAATATAGACGACGCAATTCAACAAGACGCTGGTCAAAATCAGCTTGATTAGTTGCTGTGTATGGGCAATGGTTCAAACCACTTAAAAATTTGCCTAGCAGATCTGCGGTCGCATAGTGAAGACTTGGCAAGGATGCTGTGTAGAAGTGTTCTGTGTAAATTTGTTGAACATCTAAATAGTCACACAACGCTAAAAAGCTACATTGCGTTACTATTATTCGAGGAATTAGATGGTTATGCAGTGATTTTTCGAAAATTTGCGTGTATATCTTTTGGATTTCTCCGATAATGATGCGTAGTTGATCAAATTGATTATTTTCCTTTACTTGTCGGAAATAATCAATATCTTTATAATATTTATTTAAATACGGACTGTCCAATGTCTTTATCGGTTGATTAGGCAATGGAAAATGCAACATTAATTGTTCAATTTGCGTCATAACCCCAATCGGATCCAAATTTCTATTTGCCCTCCATATTTTAAGAAATTGATTAATTTGCTCTAACGATATTTCTTTAATGTCTGCCCAATTAATCGCATCAATTGGCTCGGAAGAAGTCATCGGGATAGCACCGTGATTTTCTAACAAAGCAGTGGTGGCGCTCGGATTTAAAGAATAAGGTATTGTAGAATATTTAATAGGCGTTAAATCAGTGCGGTCTGCTTTTATAGCGCCAGGTTCTAAGACTACAGATTTTAGCAAAATAAGCTCTTGAGCAGCTGTTTCTTTTTCGCGAGAATCATCGAAAACGCCTTTTTTGGCTAACAGTTTTAAATTATGCTCAATAGCAAGTACGATCAAGCGCGCGATGCCTTCTGCACGAGGCGCTGGATGTGTGTTTAATAAATCTCGCAATGCGTATAGTTTAAAATCAAAAATAAAACGTCGATAATTCGGTAGTGTATCAAAATTGAGTTTTAACATTTGGTGGATCGAACGTTGCGCACAGGTGCCAGAAATTTGACCTGCTGTGGTAGCGTGTTTCGGATCTAACGTAAGCGGCACAATATGTGCTTTAAGAAATGGTAGGCTATATTCTATACTTTGATACAGTTCAGCAGCATTAAAATCAATATTGTTTCGATCGGGGTGTTTGGGTAGATTGGGTAAGATCAAGCGGTTTAACAGGATGTGTAGTTCTGCTTCGGATGCATTTGCTGGAATCTCAAAAGATTTTATTGGAAAATAGCGTTCGGTTTTTTTAAACGATATTACATCATGATGAGATAACCCTGCACCAGAATTATAGATCGAAAATATTAATGTATCTTTTTGGGTTCTGTGAAATTGATAAATCATGCCGTGTCCGCCCGACTTATTCTGCCATCCACCAGGAAGCATGAAATCTGCTCCAGTTGGCAATTGTGATAGTTCGCGAGTCAGGGTGCTCATGTATCTTTTAAAATCATCGGATGACGTCAAGATACTATTAATTTTGAGAATTTCTTTTTCCCGTTTTACTAATTGCTCCATTAATTGTAAAATTTCTCTTAATTTTTGAAAGTTTGATTCTGATAATCGCCTGGTATAAGCGGGGTCTTTCTCTAGCTGTTTCAAGTAGTCTTGAAGATATTTGAAAGTATTCTCAAACGTATTGCCAGACAATCCATAATGATAATCTGATTCAGAATCTAGCGAAATGTGCGCAAATATAGAAAGATTAATCATAGAGTTTTAATAATTACAAGTATACATGTAGCAATTATATCATATTTGCATTATTGATGTCCATAAGAAGCGCTACCGCATTCATTACTTCCAGTGGAAGTTAAATTTAATTGAGACCATAAACCCCAATGGCATGATCTATATGAAGATATTTGCCGTTGATTGGGATCATCTGGATGCCGCGGACA
>MHBB01000062.1 GCA_001803185.1 Legionellales bacterium RIFCSPHIGHO2_12_FULL_35_11 | reverse complement strand
GGGCAAGCATTAACGGCAAAATTAGAAGGCGTACGTCAAAAAATGCAGATTGCAGCAGATGAAGAGATAGATCATCTAGCCTGGTGTGAAGAAAGAATAATGGAATTAGGTAGTAAAGTAAGTATTCTAAATATTTTTTGGTACGCAGGCTCTTTTCTATTAGGAGCTGCGGCTGGCTTAGCTGGAGACGGCCTTAGTTTAGGGTTTGTGGCTGAGACGGAAAAGCAAGTCGTGAAGCACTTGCATAAACATCTGCAACAAATACCAAAAGATGATTTTAAAACGAGAGCCATACTTTCCCAAATGGAAGAAGATGAAGCTTCACATGCACAGATGGCAGTAGATGCTGGAGGCATTAATTTACCGTCGTCAATTAAAGAAATAATGCGGATTACATCTAAATGTTTAACAATAAGTAGTTATTATATTTAAATTTATATCATTGCCATTTTTTAGGATAAACTATGGGTGTCATTACTATGCCCGCAACAGGGTTGATTGCTGCTTTAATTATGTGGTTTTTTTATTAACATGAAGAATTTTGTTAAAATATTTATTTTATTTTGCATGATTGTTAATTTTGTGTTTGCAGCAGAGCAGAATAAAGAAAAGCAACCAGTTCAGTGTCGGCCATGTAGTACTAAACCTAATATTTTCGATTCTGTATCTAATTTATTTACAAATATTTGGCATGACGGCAAAGTTGAGGCATATATTCCTTCATATGCTTGGCATAATAGGTACGTGTATTCGAGAGATAGAGTACATGGTTATAATGAAAATCCTTGGGGATTTGGTCTTGGCAAAAGTTATTATGATAAAAATGGTGATTGGCATGGTATCTATGCATTTGGATTTTTAGACTCACATAAGAATTTTGAGCCAATAGTTGGGTATGCATTTTTAAAGGTATTACATCTAAATGAAAATGTTAACGTTGGTGGAGGTTTTGCGCTGTTAGCAACTGTTAGACCAGATATAAATAATGGAATTCCGTTTCCTGGGGCATTGCCATGGGTTTCTGCAAGTTATCGAAAAGTAAGCTTTGTTGCGACTTATATCCCTGGTTCAAGGAACATAGGTAACGTTCTGTTTTTAATTACTAAAGTTTTATTGTAATTGCAGTGAATGGACGTGCACGTTCCTAACTTGGGGATGTTTACGAAATAATTCCTGTAAATGGCGCTTAATTTGTTGTTAGATTGGCACGTTATGATTTGGGTAAAAGCGAAGAAAAATCTTTGCTGATGTTTTCTAAATCAGTATTACTTTTGTCTTTAAAGAACTTCAAATTTTTATATGACTTAGTGCACACTTCTTTATCGAAAGAAGAGTAGTTTTTTTCTAATTGTTTTAGCTTTTTGGATGCCAACTCATCCTTCTTGACCAGATTCATCAAATCCCGAAAATTTGGGGCAGGAGAGAGGTTGTTTTTTATGGCATGTTCTCGGTTAGAACACCAGGCGTATGTCATTTGATTGGCTTTAGCGTCGTTGATGCCTTTTTCAATAAGAATGGATTTTATTTCGTCCTGAGGATATTCTGGCAGGATGGTGGTGCTTAGCCGTCGTTGCAAGGCTGTGCTGGCTGTCCGTCGACCAGCCATGGTGACTGGATTTTGGGTGCCGATTATCATAAATCCAGGCTTAGGTTCAGGATCACCATCTTTTCTTTGCGGATTTT
>MHBB01000061.1 GCA_001803185.1 Legionellales bacterium RIFCSPHIGHO2_12_FULL_35_11 | reverse complement strand
TGCGCTGCGATTTAAACGGCAAACTGACACAAAAATAACGTCGTCAAAAAAAACTTCAGATTGTGACCGCGCGCAGTATAGAGCCCTGAAACGTCACTAGATTGCTTCACTTTGTTCGCAAAGACGACAATTTTGAGTGCTTTTTGAAAAAGTCATAAAGTCCAGTTATAGTTTATAAATAATTGCCTCCAAAAGTACCGCACCCATGTTCCGTGACTTTTTTACGGAATCTAAGGACCACGGTAATATGTTTCGGGATTGCTAGGTTTTAGGATTATTGCCGATACTTCCTAGTTATTAATTAAATTTTTTTAAAACCTTGGTTATCTGGGTTTTTTGTATTGATAAAGGCTTATTATGACACATCCTTTTAGCTCTATTGAAGATGCAATTACAGCTATTAAAAACGGTAAAATGATTATTCTATTAGACGATGAAAACCGCGAAAACGAAGGTGACTTAGTCATAGCAGCGGAGCATGCTAGTGCTGATAGCATTAATTTTATGTCTAAATATGGAAGGGGCTTGATTTGCTTGCCGATGGCTGAAGAAATGATTGATAACCTAGATCTTCCAATGATGACGCAGAAAAATGGTTCTCCATTTGGTACGGCTTTTACTGTTTCAATTGAAGCAGCATCAGGCGTTACAACTGGGATTTCTGCACAAGATAGAGCGAAAACAATCCAAGTGGCGATTGACAAAAATAGTACATCTAAAGACCTAATTTCTCCAGGTCATGTTTTTCCACTGAAATCTCGTAAACGAGGAGTGCTAGAAAGAGCTGGTCAAACTGAAGGCAGTGTAGATCTTATGAAGTTAGCTGGTTTAACTCCGGCTGCAGTTATTTGTGAAATTATTAATGAAGATGGTTCTATGAGTCGTCGAGATCAGTTAATAGCTTTTGCAAAAGAACATGACATTTTATTAGTTACTATTCATGACTTGATAGAATATAGAGTACAACATGAAAAATTGATAAATGTCGTTGCTACAACAAGATTACCTATTGAGAAATACGGTGATTTTACTATGATATTGTTTAAAAACGATTTAGATGCTTTTGAGCATTTTGCCTTGGTTAAGGTGCCTACAGTTGCTAATCAAGTTCCTTTAGTTAGGATTCATTCCGAGTGTATTACAGGTGATGTTTTTAGTTCTACAAAATGTGATTGCGGATCACAGCTTAATCAATCATTAGCGCATATCTCTCGAGAGGGAGGTGTAGTTATTTATTTGCGTCAAGAAGGGCGCGGTGTTGGTTTGACAAATAAACTGAAGGCTTATTCTTTACAGGAACAAGGATATGATACCGTTGAGGCGAACGTGCATTTAGGTTTGCCAGTTGATAGTAGGAATTATGCAATAGCTTATCAAATTTTAAAGCATCTAGGTATAGAAGCGGTACGTCTTTTAACTAATAATCCGCATAAAATTGCAGCAATCAATCAATACGGTGTCAAGGTTGTTGAAAGAGTGCCAGTGCTTGTTTCATCAACTAAAGAAAACGCAGCTTATCTTAAAACAAAGCAGGAAAAACTTGGTCATTTATTGGCAATAGGAGAGTCTAAATGAGGCATGTTACTGTTGCTAAAGCTTTACAAGGCAACTCTGTTAAAGTTGCTGTAGTTGTAAGTCTTTTTAATGAAAATATAACAAAAAAATTATTAGAAGGGGCAATTGGTCGGCTACTTATGGCTGGTTTTAATGAGGATGATATTTTAGTTGTTGAGGTTCCTGGTGCGGTTGAAATTCCTTTGACCTGCCAAAGGATTTTACAAGATAAAAAATATCATGGTGTGATTGCATTAGGTGCTGTAGTTCGCGGCGAAACTACACATTATGATTATGTTTGTCAGCAAGTGAGTTATGGTTGCCAGAAAGTTTCTCTAGCAAGTAATGTTCCAGTTATTTTCGGGGTATTAACAACTGAAGATGAAGAGCAAGCTTATGATAGACTTGGTGGTAGGCATGGTCATAAAGGCGAATATGCGGCTGATTGTTTGGTCGCAATGTTAAATGTATTAAAATTATTATAGGTAAAAGTTTTATGACAAAGTATATTTTTGTAACTGGTGGGGTTGTATCTTCTTTAGGTAAGGGGATTGCTGCTGCCTCGCTTGCGGCTATTTTAGAAGCTAGAGGTTTAAGTGTTACTTTTATAAAACTAGACCCATACATTAATGTTGACCCAGGAACAATGAGTCCATTTCAACATGGTGAGGTTTTTGTCACAAAAGATGGTGCAGAAACAGATTTGGATTTAGGGCATTATGAAAGGTTTGTGCGCTCTACTATGACCAAGCGAAATAATTTTACAGCTGGCAAAATTTATGAAAACGTCATAAAAAAAGAGCGTAGAGGGGATTATTTAGGTGGTACAGTTCAAGTAATTCCGCATATCACTAATGAAATCAAACGTTGTATAAAACAAGGTTCAGATGGATTTGATATTGCTCTAGTCGAAATTGGCGGCACAGTAGGTGATATTGAATCACTGCCATTTTTAGAGGCGATTCGTCAGATGCGTATGGAGTTAGGTGTAGAGCAAGCGATTTTTGTGCATCTAACGCTAGTTCCTTATATTGCTACATCAGGTGAAACAAAAACAAAGCCAACGCAACATTCGGTAAAAGAGCTGCGATCGATAGGTATTCAGCCAGATATCTTAATATGTCGTTCAGAAGAGCCATTATCAAAACATGATTGTGCTAAAATAGCTTTGTTTACAAATGTTGAGAAAGAAGGTGTTATTTCATTGCCAGATGCTAAAAGCATTTATCAAATACCACAAATTTTGCATGAACAATTACTTGATGAAATAGTAGTAAAGAAATTAAACTTAAATCTGCCACCTGCTGATTTGAGTGAGTGGCAAAAAGTAATCGATGCAGATGCAATTAAGACAAAAACGGTAAAAATCGCCTTGGTTGGAAAGTATGTAGAATTAACTGATGCTTATAAATCTATAAATGAAGCATTAATCCATGCTGGTATTCATTCACAAACTAAGGTTGAAATAGTATACATTGACTCAGATTTAGTTGATAAACATGGCACGGAAATATTAACCTCAATTGATGCAATCCTAGTTCCTGGTGGATTTGGAGAGCGTGGAGTTGAGGGTATGATTAAAGCTATACAATATGCAAGAGAGCAAAAAATTCCATTTTTGGGTATATGTTTAGGTTTACAAACTGCAGTAATTGAGTTTGCGAGAAATGTTGCTGGTTTCAAAGGTGCTAGTTCTACTGAGTTTGATAAGACTACACCATATCCAGTAGTTGGGCTATTGAGTGAGTGGTTATCAACTGATGGTCAGATAAATATCCGTGATGAAAATACAGATCTCGGTGGTAGCATGCGCTTAGGTGAGCAAACTTGCAAGCTAGCTGATGATTCATTAGCTAAGAAAGTTTATCGTAATTCAGTAATTACTGAAAGACATCGGCATAGGTATGAGGTTAATAACAATTATGTTGCCGCATTAGTTGATAGTGGGTTACATATTTCTGGAAGATCAGCTGATGAAAGCCTAGTTGAAATGATAGAGTTGCCAGATCATCCGTGGTTTTTAGCATCACAATTTCATCCGGAGTTTACTTCAACCCCTAGGGACACGCATCCGCTATTTTTATCATTTGTATTAGCAGCAAGGGATTACAACAAGGGGTAATAAAGTATGAATTTATGTGGTTTTGAGGTTGGAATAGATAAACCTTTGTTTGTAATAGCTGGGCCATGTGTAATTGAAAGTGAAGAATTAGCGCTTGAGACAGCTGGTTTTTTAAAAGAAATATGCAAAAAATTAGATATCCCATTTATTTATAAATCATCTTTTGATAAAGCCAATCGTTCATCTTTATCAAGTTTTCGAGGATTAGGCGTAGAACGCGGCTTACAAATTCTTGAGAAGGTTAAATCAACGATTGGTGTGCAGGTATTAACGGACGTTCATGAAGATACACCATTAGCTGAAGTAGCTAGCGTGGTAGATGTATTGCAGACGCCGGCTTTTTTATGTCGTCAAACCAATTTTATCACTAGTGTTGCTAGGCTTAATAAGCCTGTTAACATTAAAAAGGGACAGTTTTTAGCTCCTTGGGATATGAAAAATGTAGTTATTAAGGCCAAGTCAACTGGTAATGACAATATTATGGTTTGTGAGCGTGGTGTAAGCTTTGGTTATAATAATTTAGTTTCAGATATGCGTTCATTACAAATTATGCGAGATACTAATTGCCCTATAGTGTATGATGCTACGCATTCAGTTCAGTTGCCAGGTGGTGGCGGCACAGTTTCTTCAGGCCAAAGAGAATTTGTCCCAGCTTTAGCAAGAGCAGCAGTTGCTACTGGTATTTCAGGAATTTTTATAGAGACCCATCCAAATCCAGATGAGGCTTTAAGTGATGGCCCAAACAGTTGGCCTCTTGCAAAAATGCAGGCACTATTAGAGCAATTAAAAGAAATTGATAGTGTCGTTAAAAAAGGAGTGTTACTTTAAGTTAGTTATTTGTGCTCCTACCATTTTTTCTATCATATTTGCAAAATTTATAGTAGGTTGCCAATTGAGTAGTTCTTTAGCCTTTGATGAGTCAGCAACTGTTAACGTTGCATCAATTGGTCTATGAAAAGCTGGGTCGCTAATTACATGTTCTTGCCAGTCTTTTTCTACATAGGCATATGCTATTTTACATAGATCTTTTAAACTATGCATTTGGCCAGTTCCAATAACAAAATCATCAGGAGTATCATGCTGTATTATCTTCCACATTGCCTGGACAAAGTCTTTCGAGTATCCCCAGTCTCTGGAAATGTTTAAATTACCCAATGCTAATTTACCATCTTTAACAATGGGTTCTCCTCGTTCATTTTTATCGGGAGATGTAGTGATTCCTAAAGCCGCGCAGGCTGCGCCGTATGCAATTTTTTGTGTGACAAAATGTAGTGGTCTACGCTCACTTTCGTGATTAAATAAAATGCCATTTGAAATAAATAAGTTATAACTTTCCCGATAAATTTTAGCCATTTGATGTGCATACACTTTAGATGCAGCATAAGGGCTAGCTGGTTCAAAAGCTGTATTTTCATTTTGTGGCGCGGTAGTTGTTTTTCCAAACATTTCAGATGAAGATGCATGGTATATTCTAGCATTTTTACACATTACTCGCGCAGCTTCAAATAAATGAATTGCCCCCAAACCATTTATTTGTAGTGTTTCAGCAGCTCTTCCCCATGATTCGCTTGGTCTTGATTGTGATGCTAGATTATAGATTTCATCTGGTTGAATAGTTGAGATAGCTTTAGCAATATCAACACCATTGCCCATATCGCCAAACATGATGTTTATTTGATTTTTTAAGTGGCTTGCCGAGTTATTTTGCAGCCAACTGGCTTGCCTTGCAAAACCAAAAACTTCATAATTTTTTTCTAATAAATACTCAGCCATGTATGAGCCATCTTGGCCAGTAATCCCAGTAATTAATGCTTTTTTCATGTGTATCTCTTATTTAAAATAACTATTCCGAATGGGATAGTAAATTAGTCCAGCAAGTATACATAACGAAAGCACTACCATCAATGTAAAAAATATTTGGAGAATTAAAGCCATTGAACCTAGAAAAAGCAGTTGAGATCGTAGCGAGAATGACTAATGTGCTGAATTTTAAAGATTTTTTCATGTTTTTTTGACGAAGGCATAGTCACTACTATGGTGAGTTAAAAAAACATGAAAAAATCTTTAAAATTCAGTGCAGTAGGCATTCGTAGTAGAGCTCAACTGCTTTTTCTAGGTTGAAGCGCGCAACCCTGATGCGGGCAATTTTAGTCGTATAACTAGCTGAAAAACTATGTTATATTCTTGTCATTATTTTAGAGCCGGTAGTTTACAATAATGCATATAGGATTTGATATTTCACAAACAGGTTCCAATAAAGCAGGATGTGGATTTTATGCATATGCTTTAATTCAAAATTTATTATCCTTAGCTGATGAAATGCATTTTTCTTTGTATCCAAGTTTTGGTGATTTTTATTTCGATAAATTTATGCCAATTAGAAATCAGTATAAATCTGGAAAATATGGCCCGCGCTTCTTAACGCGCCAGCAGTCAGGAAATTTTTGGAATAGCCAGGACGTTGAAAAAAAATTACAGAATCCAGATATTATCCATGCTAATAATTTTTGGTGCCCAACAAATTTAAAATCTAGTAAATTAATTTATACGTTTTATGATATGGGTTTTCTTGAGTCACCAAACTGGACAACAGAAGCTAACCGATTGGGTTGCTATAGTGGGGTATTTCGTGCTTCTATTTCTGCCGATTGGATAGTAGCTATTTCAGAAGCATCAAAGCAGCATTATCTAAACATTTTCCCCTATTTTCCTGAAGATAGAATTAGAGTTATTTATCCTTGTTCTAGGTTTAATAATCCTGATTTATTAGGAGTAAAACCAGCAAAATTAAACCATGTTACGGCAGGTGAGTTCTGGCTATCAGTTGGAACAATTGAGCCTAGAAAAAATCAGTTAAATTTAGCAAAAGCATATGCTCAATATTTAGAGATGAATGGTAAACCTATGCCGCTAGTGTTTGCTGGCGGAAATGGTTGGCTTATGCAAGATTTTGAAGAGCAATTACAAAAGTTAGGGATTAGAAATCAGACGATATTAACTGGCTATGTTTCAGATGCAGAGCTAATTTGGCTTTATAGAAACTGTTATGTAAATTTATATCCATCACTTTTTGAAGGATTTGGTTTGCCAGTTTTAGAAGGGATGCAATTTGGAGCGGCTACTTTTACATCAAATAGTTCTTCCTTGCCAGAGGTAGCTGGTAATGCTGCGAAACAATTACCGCCGAATAATATAGATTTATGGGCGAAAGAGATGATTGGTATAGCTAATAATGATTTGTTAAGAAAAAAAATGCAGGAAGATGCAATTTTACAAGCAGAGCGTTTCTCCTGGCAGGATAGTGCTAGGCAGTTATTGGATTTGTATAAAGAAGCTGTCCTAAACAGGCCAATGGCATTCGCTTAAGAAAATATAATGTTTTAATTTTCGTCGTTGCGAGCCTTTATACAGGGCCTGAAAAACGTTCCGAATTAACTTGCACTCGTCTTTGCGAACCGTAGGTGAAGCAATCCAGATCGATTTTCAATTAGAATGCCGATCTAGATTGCTTCGCTAACACTCGCAATGACGGCATGTATGCCTTTATG
>MHBB01000060.1:12192-17725 GCA_001803185.1 Legionellales bacterium RIFCSPHIGHO2_12_FULL_35_11 | reverse complement strand
GCACTTTCAGCTATTAGTAATAGTGCGCCTCGTGGCGCACCGAGCGATAGTGAAGCAATCTAGAGCCATTAAACGCCACTAGATTGCTTAACTTTGTTCGCAAAGACGACAATTTTGAGTGCTTTTTGAAAAAGTCATAAGTCCAGTAGAAAGAAGTATAATTAAACCTATTGGCAAAATTTTACGCGAGACGTAAGAAAATCTAGATAAGCTTTAGTAATATCAATGCTAACTTGATCCTCAATTTCTCGAACACAAGTCGGGCTTGTAAAATTAATTTCTGTTAAATAATCCCCTATTACATCAATACCAACAAAATAAAAACCATGTGCGCGTAAACTAGGCGCAATAAATTTACAAATCTCTATATCCCTTGCGCTTAATTTCTCGACTTTTCCAAAGCCACCGGCGTTTAAATTTCCGCGAAACTCTCCTTCAGCTGGGATCCTTGCTAAACAATAAGCCGCTGGTTCGCCATTTATCAGGATTATTCTTTTATCACCTTTAGATTTTATTTCTTTAATATATTTTTGAGCCATGATAGTTGTTTGGCCACTATTTGTTAGTAAATCTAAAACAACAGCAAGATTTTCTTTATCTTGCACGTGAAATATACCTCTTCCACCCATCACATCTAGCGGTTTAAAAATAACATCTTGATGTGCCTCATAAAATTCTTTTAATCTATGACAATCTTTAGATAATAAAGTTTGGGGGCATATTTCTGGAAAATGCAAAGTATAAGTTTTTTCTCCAAAAACACAAATACTTGCTGGCTTATTTGCAATAACTACCCCCTGCTTTTCAGCCAATTGCAAAGCTTGCATGGCGTAAATATATTCCATATTAAATGGAGGATCTTTTCTCACAAGAATTATATCAAAATAAGTTAAAGCTAAATCTCCTAATTCTTCAACTCGCGACCAATTTTTTTCTTTTACATCTAGAATTTCTATTTTTCTTATATTTGCAAAAGCCTCACCATTCTTACAAAACAAATCATGTTGAGTGAAAAAATAACATTCCCAACCGATAGCGTGTGCGCTTTGTAAAATAGCAACAGAAGTATCTTTATAAGCTTTTAGAACATCAATTTCATCCATAAAAACCGCTAGTTTCATAATTTATTTCCTAAATATTCTTCATCTCACGGGCTGCAGCCAACGTAGCAAGCCTTGCAATAACGCCATATACGTAAAATCTATTTGATGCATCTGGTATTTTGCTCTCTTCTTCTAGCATATGACAAGCACCAGCAAAAGCAAGCGGTTCAAAGTGCATACCAGGCGAATTAAGGTTTTCAGTCACCCCCCTATTTTGATGAACTCGATAAAATCCACCAACAATATACTGACCTATCATATAAATAACTGGTTCAGATACAAACTTATTAATAATCTCAAAACTATAAACTCCCTCTTGTATAATAACTTTACTTACAGTTTGCCGCCCTTTAGTTGTGGACATATGTGTTCTAGTTTTGCGGTTAATTGCTAGCAACTCTTCACCACTTTTCACCATCATCACACTCATACCATAAGTGCCATTATCGGCTTTAATAACTACAAATGGTTTATCTGAAATCTTATATTTTTGGTATTTTTCCTGAATTTTAAAAATCAAATCATCAACAGCCACGGCTATTTGTTCGATGCCCCGTAATTCCAAAAAATTAACATTATCACAATGAGTAAAAAATGGATTAATAAACCAAGGATCCATCTTAATCAAATCTGATAACTCATTTGCTACATTATTATACTGCTCGAAATGCTGTGATTTTAATCTAGAAGACCAACCAAGGCCAATTGATGGCTCAATTCTCTGCTCAATGTCGCGTAGAATTTCTGGGATCCCTGTTGATAAATCATTATTTAGTAAAATTAAACAAGGATCAAAATCAGCTAAAACAACTCGATTATTTTGTCTAATTAATTGATCAAGTAATAATACATCACCTTCTTCTGTTTTAAGTTCAATCACATCTTGCGTACTTTCAGCAATACTTCCAAGGCGCACAGAAAAACCAGCATTTAGAAAAATATCACATAAAACCACTAAACTTTTCGTATAAAATTTATTCCTGGTATGATTCTCAGGGATTATTAAAATTTTAGAGCAATTTTCACTCAAATAATTTTTAGCAGCTTGAATACAGATAGATAAAAAATCATGATTAAGGTTATTATATCCACCAGGAAATAAGTTTGTATCAACAGGAGCAAGCTTATACCTAGCATGTCTTAAATCAACAGAAGATGTAATTGGTGGCGGTGTTTTTAAAAATTCTTTTTGAAACCATTCCTCTATATTCCCAATATTTTTTAAAATAATTTTTTCAACTGGAAATAGCGGACCTTGCTGGGCAGTTGTTAAATTTAAATGTGGGATGGGAGTATGCTGCATATCTATCCTTAACAATTGTCAAAATGCTACAAATAGGATACCATGTAGCGAGGTAAAATTGCAGTTAAACCAAGGATATTTTAGTGAATAACGAACATGATGTACAAACCATTAGCGTGGACGAATTAAAGAAAATTTATGATATTAACAACGATATTAATTTAATCGACGTTCGTGAATTAGATGAATGGCAAACTATACACATTCCAAGAGCTATTCATATTGCCAAGGATGATCTATCAACTAAAATTTTACAAGAAATACCTAAAAAAAATGAACCAATTTACCTTCATTGTCGTGGAGGAGTACGTTCATTGCATGCCGCTAGCGCTTTATTAGATCTAGGATACACTGATGTGTATTCTGTAGATGGCGGAATTCTAGCCTGGGAAAAAGCAGGCTTTCCTACTGAAACCTAAATTTAAAAATGTTAAAAGTAAAGTTTCAGCCAATTAATCAACCAATACGAGTATAATATGTTGCAATTTGGTCAATTTATTCAAAATCACTGGCAATTCAGCCTGGCTTTCGTAATCATATCTTTTCTAATATTTATTAATGAGTACTTAACTTTACAAAAACAAGCAAAAAGCATATCTAGCGAGCAAGCTATTGATATGATGAATAATCAAAATGCCGTTATCATTGATTTACGCGAACCAGGATTATATAAATCAGGCCATATAATTGACTCAATCCGCGCATCAGAGGCAGATTTCAAATCTGGTAAATTAGACAAATACAAAAATTCGCCTATTATTTTAGTTTGTACTCGTGGTATTCAAGCAGCTGCTGTTGCAAAAGATATTCGCACTAAAGATTTTAAAAATCCAATGGTTTTAAGAGGCGGTCTTGATGCCTGGAAAGAAGATAAACTTCCCCTGGTTAAAAAATAACATATAAGGAAAGAATATGACTGATAAAAATAAAAACGAAGCTGCACAAGATGATAATAATTCACAATTTGTAGTACAAAGAATTTATATTAAAAATTTATCATTTGAAACTACAAATACCCCAACAATATTTCAAGAAAAATGGGAACCAGAACTCAATCTTGATTTAAATACTGCGTATACAACTCTTGATAACAATGTTTTTGAGGTTACTTTAACAGTTACAGCTACTGTTACTAACAATAAAAAGACTGCTTTTTTAGTTGAAGTTCAACAAGCTGGAATCTTTACAATTCAAGGCCCGTCTGACGAGCAAATTGATCATCTGCTAAATAGCTTCTGTCCTAGCCTACTTTTCCCATATGCACGCGAAGTAATTTCATCTGAAGTATCAAGAGGCAGCTTCCCGCAGCTAATTTTAGCACCAGTTAACTTTGATTCTTTGTATATACAACAACTAGAAAAACTAAAAGAGAAGTCGCAAGAAACAGAACATTAAAACATGGGCAAATTAACTAATAGACTTCTTTCTAAACTAGCTGTAGAGAGCAAAGCGCAAGAAGATTCGGCCAGCAAAACTGAGTCGACGCTGCAAATTGCCTCTAAAGAAGAGTTTCAAAAGAGGTCTATTGCAATGATAGGTGCTGGATCTTTCGGAACCGCACTTGCCATTCATATTGCTAAAAATGGTTTCCAAACAACTTTATGGGGGCGTGATGAAGATCATATCCATGAAATGTGTGCAACCTCATCGAATGAACGTTATTTACCTGATATTAAATTTCCAAAATCCATGCGTGTTAGTTCCGATCTTAAGAACACGATTAATAACGCTGATGAAGTGATATTAGCTATACCTTCTCATGCATTTCATCATATTCTTGAAAATATCCCGAAACCAAAACATGGAATAGCTTGGCTTACCAAAGGAATAGATCCATCTACTAATCAACCTTTAAGTCAATTAGTCATCAATAAATGGGGAGAAACATTTCCTCTATGCGTTATTTCAGGGCCATCATTTGCCAAGGAAGTTGCGAATGGCATGCCAACTACATTAGTTGTTGCCGGAAATAATTCTGATTATATTAATAAAATTAGCCAAATTTTTCGAAGCTCATCTCTTAGATGTTATTTATCTCATGACATTATTGGTGTACAAATATGTGGTGCTGTAAAAAACGTTTTAGCTATAGCATGCGGAATAAGTGATGGATTAAATTTTGGTGCAAACGCTAAATCCGCGCTTATTACCAGAGGATTGCTAGAGATGCGCAGAATAGGCACGGCTTTAGGTGCTGAAGCAGAAACATTCATGGGACTAGCAGGTCTTGGAGACCTGGTATTAACATGTACAGATAATCAATCGCGCAATCGACGCTTTGGCATTCAAATTGGTCAGGGTAAATCAGTTGCAGATGCAATTAAAAATATAGGGCAAGTAGTAGAAGGAGCGCAAAATTCAGAGCAAATATATGAAATTTCTTGCAAATTAAAGCTAGAACTACCAATTTGCCATGCGGTTTATGATATATTAAAAAGAAACAAAACCCCGAAGGATGCTGCCTATGAGCTCATGAATAGGCCGATGCAAGATGAACTTTAAGAGCAACAGTTAATCTGGACTTTATGACTTTTTCAAAAAGCACTCAAAATTGTCGTCTTTGCGAACAAAGTCATAAAGTCCAGTTATAATCAATATCACACTTTAAGGAGTACCTTATGGGGCTGTTTCAAATCACGTTATTTATTGTTATATTAATTGTGATCGGGGCTTTCTTTTCAATTTCGGAAATTTCCTTAGCAGCTGCTCGTAAATTTAAGCTTGAGCAACTTTCTAATGAAGGTGACCTTCGCGCGTCGCTGGTACTTGGTTTACAAGACCATCCTGGTATTTTTTTTACTGCAATACAAATTGGTCTTAATACCGTTGCTATTTTAGCAGGTGTGATTGGCGAAGCCGCCATTGCCGATCCTATAACGAACTTTTTCTTGAAATTTACTAATTTACCGAGCGCGAAGATTATCGGCGTACTATTATCTTTCTTTCTCGTAACTTCTTTATTTATTCTTTTTGCCGATCTGATTCCAAAAAGAATAGGCATGGTTTTACCTGAATATATTGCAATCCATGTGGTTAAACCAATAAAGTGTTGCGTGCAACTATTAAGACCATTTATCTGGATATTTAATGGGTTAGCTAATGTATTTTTCGCATTATTTCGTTTACC
>MHBB01000060.1:7993-12180 GCA_001803185.1 Legionellales bacterium RIFCSPHIGHO2_12_FULL_35_11 | reverse complement strand
GGATGATGTGACGCTCGAAGATATTGTCTCCCTAGCAAGCGCTGGGGCTCAAGCTGGGGTACTTGCAAAAGCCGAGCATCAAGTTATAGAGAATCTCTTGGAGTTAGAAATGAGAACAGCCCCCTCAACAATGACTGCGCGAGAAAATATTGTATGGATTGATCGAGAAGATAGCCCTGAGAGTATTAAAGCTAAAATCACCACAAATCCACATTCCAAATACCCAGTCTGCATTGGCAGCATTGATAGAGTTATTGGGTATGTTGACTCTAAAGATATATTAAGTCAAATCCTAAATGGGAAAGAATATTTGCCAAAAACTGATAGTTTGCTTCGTAATATTCAAATTTTGCCTGATACTTTAACACTATCTGATATTTTGGCGAATTTTAAGTCGAGCAGTGAAGATTTTGCTCTTATTCTCAATGAATATTCGTTGGTCGTAGGATTAATTACCCTTAATGATGTAACTGGTACTTTAATGGGTGATATGGTAAGTCCGCAATTCGAGGAACAAATCATCCAGCGCGACGAAAATTCTTGGTTGGTAGATGGCATAACTACCATTGGTGATGTGATGCAAGTGTTAAAAATTGATTCTTTTCCTGATGATGAGAATTATGAAACTATAGCTGGATTCATGATGTACACGTTACGTAAAGTGCCAAAACGTACTGATTTCACTATCCATGAAGGTTATAAATTTGAAGTGGTAGATATTGATAACTTTAAAATTGATCAATTGTTAGTTACGCGCTTATAAAAAATTACCGAGCGCACCTGTTTTATGTTCTTAAACCTAGAAAAAGCAGTTGAGCTCGTAGCGAGAATGCCTACTGCTTTTTCTAGGTTAAAGCATCTATTAACTCAATATCTGCAAAGGATAATGTTCTTTGTAAAAAGATTTCTCCAACTTTTTGAAATCTCTCAACGGAGTCGGTAACTAAAAATGACGTTTCACCAGAAGTATGATTATCTGATAACAAATTCTTATCTGCTAATAAATGTTTTAAATAAATAGCCGTTTCTTTAGCTGAATCTACTATGGAAACTTCTTTTGAAATAATTTGATTTAATAGCGGCTTAAATACAGGAAAGTGCGTACAACCAAGTACTATTGTGTCCTCGGATTGAAGATTAAGCAAATAATGCTCTAAAGTAGACCTAGCAATATGATTGTCCACCATACCCTCTTCTGCTAATGCAACAAGTAAACTACATGGATATGCGTTTATCATAGCATCATTTCTTTTACTTCGAATGATATTCTGGTATGAACCAGAAGCAACTGTTGTTTGAGTAGCTAATACAGCTATTTTTCCATTTCTAGTTGCCGAAATGGCCGCATTTGCGCCAGGTTCCACAACACCAATAACTGGTAAATCAACCAACACATCTTGTAAATGACTAAGTGCTGCTGTGGTTGCTGTATTACATGCGATAACTAAAGCTTTTATTTTTTTTTCTACTAACACCCTGCCCATTTGCAGAGCGTATTGTTTTACAGTATCACGACTTTTTGTTCCATATGGAAGACGAGCAGTATCTCCTAAATACACAAATGACTCCGTAGGGAGATTATTTTGCAGATCTCGTAACACAGTCAAGCCACCCATACCTGAGTCAAACACGCCTATTGCTAAATTTTTTTTATCCATGCTTATCTCATATTTTAATTTGTGTTAGTACGTTGTCTCATTAATTCAGTCAGGTTGGGAGCGTCTTTGCGAGGCACTGCCATTAAGTTAAGAAAAACACTGTCATTCCCGCGAAGGCGGGAATCTATTTCTAAGCAGGCACAGTGCCACTTTATGGATAGATTCCCGCCTTCGCGGGAATGACAAAATCCTTAACTTAATGGCAGTGCTTTGCGAGGATCGTAGCGACGAAGCAATCCAGAGACTTTTAAGGTCGCCGGATTGCTTCGCTGCGTTCGCAAAGACGCCGTCAACCTGACTAAATTAATGAGACGGCGGAGAGGGTAGTTCCGGAAGAATATCTTCCTTATTAGTAGTTTTTATCTCTCCTTTACCAGATTCTGTAAATCTAGTCTTTTTGCAAAATTCAGTTAGGTCATCTTTCTCAGTTTCAATATTTCCCTTAGCAGAGGGCGATAATTCATTAGCGGCAATATATTTTTTAATTGCCTCTAACGTTCCATACCTATAGGTACTAAATGTACCTATCTTCTTAGCCCCTTCAACTTTAACTTCAATTAAATTTGGATCTAATTTATATTTTTTATCATCAGATGTAAGCATTAACAAGGCGGCATATACAAGCTCAGCTTGCTCTTTATGCTCTTTGCCTCCTTCAATAACTATCTTTTTTTTACTCCCGAACTCATAATGCATCAATAATGCTTTGGCAAATTTCATAGCCGCATCTTTTTTTTGGCCATAATCAGTAAGATTTTCAGACTTATCAATAACTTTAACTACCCGAGGATCTACTTCGTTCTCTGGTTTTACTTTTTTAATTTCAATAATAGCCTGAGATTTATGTGGATCGTTTGGATCACCATAAACTTTAGTAGCTCTGATAAACTCGGGTCTCTTTAATGATATAGCTCGTACCAAGGTACTGCCTGTTAAGGCAAATTTAGTTCTTTCATCTTCTACTTTGCTATTTTTAGAGTTAATATCAACTATTTCTTCTGTAAAACCTAAACGATCCTCTCCCAAGACAAGAAATAAATCAAACTTACCATTATACTTTCGAAGTTTTTCTCTATCCTCTAATAAGCCAGCTATTTCTTGATTGATTCTTTTTGCTTGTTCTATATCGGCAGAAAAAGAATCGTTTGTATTTAAACTATCATCTTGTTTAAGAAGAACACCTAAAGAGTCGCACTGCTTTATAATAAATTTTTTACGCAAATCATCGTGCATTATTTTTTTCCTGGCTGCTAGTGAATTACCAGTTGATCCCTCTATAGAATTAGCTTTAACAATCAATGGATCTTGATCTTTATTATAAAAATAAATATTTGTACTATCTCTTGTACGATAAATAGCTGTAAAAGCTTTATCTATATATGTAGCTTCATCTAGCCGTGTAGCTTCATCTAGTCCATAGTCAATTTTAGCTTGTTTTTTTATCTCTAGTTCAGGTCTATCGCCTCTAATGGTCTTTATATGATCTGGTGCTTTTTGTAAACGAAGGTCAAATTCACATACATTTTGTGCTAGAGCAAATACATTGTCACCTTTACTGTTATCACAATTTAACCTCAATTTTTCTTTGGTCTGCTCAAGTCTATGCTGAGCAATTACAAGGTTTTCTTTTTCTTTATTTAGATCCTTAAGTGTATTTTTACCGGTATCTATTACAGATTGGGGTGGTTTAGGTTTTGCATTAATCGTTAATTCAATTTGCTTTATTTCTTCATTTCTACTATTAATTTGATTTTTTATTGTTTCTAAATTATAATCTAGATATTTTATAATCTCCATGATTCTTTCAAAATCTTTTTCAGTTATATCTGTCTCAGGAAATGAAGACGTATTTGGGAATGGATCAAATTCATTATTTATATTTTCGCTATTTCGTTCATTTAATAGATCTTCATTATCACTATCCATAATAAAAACCCCCAAACATCAAAATATCTATTACATTGATTATAGCAAAAAAATGACATAATAAAAATATTACCTGACAGGCAATTACCACATATTATCCTAGAAAAAGCAGTTGAGCTCGTAGCGAGAATGACTAATGTGCTGAACTTTAAAGATTTTTTCATGTTTTTTTGACGAAGGCATAGTCACCACAGTTATGATAATTTCGTCATTTTATGTTGCCTATTCGCTACTTTGCAAATGGTGGCATAATATCAATTTTTGCGTTTTGGGTCTGATCTGGAAGGATATAAAAATCACTTACATTAGAATTAGTTAGCGATTTAGGAACTACCAATATAGTTCCATTTTTACTTGCTAAAAATTGATCTTTATCATTGCTCTCGTAGTCTGACCTTTCTATAGATACACAACCAGAAATACAAACTATCATACTTAAAATAATTAAAACTAGCCTCACAATTCTTCTACCTCTTACTTTACGCCAATATATCTAATTCAGTTAAAATGTTATCCATTTGCGAGTGATACTGTGTTGAATATCTCGTTAATGGTGCACGAATTTCATCATTAATCAAACCTAACCTATGCAAAGCCCATTTT
>MHBB01000060.1:4783-7947 GCA_001803185.1 Legionellales bacterium RIFCSPHIGHO2_12_FULL_35_11 | reverse complement strand
CTCCAGCAAGCATCCATTCACAAGCACTCAAATCGTCACCACTATAAACATCAATAGCGCCGTTAGTTTGCATTAATATTTGCTCTAAGCGCTTAAAATCACCTGTTGCTTCTTTCACGCCGATTATATTAGGGATTTTAGCAAGCTTCGCTATTGTTTCTGGTAATAAGTCACATGCTGTTCTACTTGGAACATTATATAAAATAATTGGTATAGCCGCTGATTTCGCAATTGTCGCATAATGCTCATATAAACCTTCTTGTGTTGGTTTAATATATGCCGGTGTCATTATTAAAGCAGCATGCGCTCCATCAGACATTGCAAATTTAGTTAATTCAACGCTTTGTTTGGTCGAATTAGCTGCTGTTCCTGCGATTACTGGTATTCGTTCTTTAGATTGCTGTACGACCGTCTTAATTACCAGAAGTTTTTCTTGATTAGTCATAGTACCTGACTCACCAGTAGTTCCAGCTGCAACAATGGCACTTGTGCCATGCTGAATATGAAACTCAACCAACTCTTGTAATCTTACAACATCAACTTTATCATCCAGCCAAGGGGTAACTAATGCTACAATGCTTCCTTTAAACATAATCTTCTAAGCTAAAAAGTATCTTGAATAAATATTACTGTGAGATCTTTAATTTCACAAGGTATAATGAATATATCTTAAATATTTCACGATTAAATGAACGATAAAAAAACATTGCTTACAGAAATGTATCATGAAGCCACGGTTATTACTCCTAATAATCGCCTGGCGACACAGCTTTTGCGAGATTATAGTCAACTTTTCATATCTGCAAATTTTGCTGCAAAAAAACCTATTTGCATACCGTATACAAATTATTTACAAATAAGCTATAACCATATTCAACATAATTTTTCTGATATACCACACCCCATTTTATTAACGAAACAACAACAAACTTATCTATGGAAAACTATCTTGGAAAGATCAGGATATAACTCAATTAATATTGGGTTATTAAATCAGATTCAAGATGCCTGGCGGCGCTGTAAATTTTGGTTAGTGGATATTTCTAGGGATGAGTTTCAACAAACATCTCAAACAACGCAATTTCAAATTTGGGCCAAACAATTTCAAAATGAGCTGTCTAAATTAAATGCTATAACTAATGAGCAGCTCGTAGAATATATTATACAAAATAATTTTCTTAATATTCCAAATAAATCTAATAAAATTATCTGGGTGGCTTTCGATGAATATACTCCAGAGCAACAGGCATTGCAAAATCATTTAACAGGTATCGGCTATACAAACCATCACTATGACAATAATAAAGCTCAAGCTACTGTTCTAAAATATGTGGCTAAAGATAAGCAATCAGAATTAAATCAAATTTTAGCCTTTGTGAAAAAAAGACTTATTAAGAGTCAAGGGCAGATAGCTATTATTATTCCAAACCTTGCAGATGAAGAAAAAGTTATCAAAAGGCTATTAGATAAACATTTACCAGAACAATACAATATATCTTTAGGAAAAAGTTTGTGTGAATTTCCCTTGATATCTCACGCTTTACAATGGCTGCAAGTTTCTGATGAAATTACAAACCATCAGGCTAAACTTATTTTAAAATCCCCTTACATAACATCATCAAAAACAGAATTTAAAGCTCGGTCTGATATACTACAAAATAGCCATCTATTAACTAAAAGCACAATATCTTTATCATCTCTGCAAGCGCAGTGCCAAATAAAATCACCTAAGTTAGGAGCAGCTCTACTAAACGTTACCCAATATCCAGAATCAGCACAAATTGATAACTGGATTATATTTTTTAAAAAACGTCTAGAAACCTTAGGTTTTCCTGGTGAATACACCTTATCCTCCGCAAGCTATCAATCCTTTAGCAGACTTATGGCACTATTTGATGAATTTCAAGAGCTTGCCTTTATTAATCCATTTATGACTAAAGAAGAAGCTTTAAATAATTTTTTAAATCTCGCAAAAAACAGTATTTTTCAATTACAACAACCAAGTACCCAGGTCGTAGTTTTAGGTTTGCTTGAGGCTTCTGGATGCGCATTTGATAGTATTTGGATGTGTAATTTAAATGATAAATGTCTACCAAATAACACAAATTTTTCTGCTTTTATTCCAATTTCATTACAAAAAGAATTATCTATGCCGCATGCATCAACTGCAAGAGAATTTGAGTTTGCTAGAAAACAACTCCAAAGATTACAAAACTCAGCATCCGAGATAATTTTTAGCTATGCAAGTTTTATAGATGACATTCCTATGCTTGCCTGCCCACTCATAAATCATTTTCCGAATTATCTACCTGAAACGATTAGCCATCAAAATAACATCCATTTAACTCCTTATGAAGAAAAGTATCGCATTCCTCTAGAAAATCTAAATGTAAAAGGAGGAACGTATCTTTTGGCAAGCCAGGCGAAATGCCCTTTTAAAGCTTTTGCTGAGCACAGACTACATGCTGATTATCCAGAAGAAATAACAGAAGGTCCAAATGCTTTAGAAAGAGGCCGGATTATTCACAAAATAATGGAAGAAATATGGCTGCAATTAGAATCTCAAAAAAAATTATTATCTATAGATACAAATGAACTTGACAACTTAATAGAACAGATAATTCTAAAAAATATAGCATCTATTGGTTCTTATGATGACAAGCAAGATACTATTGCAAGACCTTTAGAAAATATAGTAAAAACAGTTGAATTAGCGCGCTTAAAGCGTTTGGTTATGAATGCCTTAGCTTGGGAGATGCAACGCGAAGAATTTAAAGTCACAAGTGTTGAACAGAAATTTCAGATAGAGTTAGCGGGAATTACTTTTCAAGTGCGCGTTGATAGAATAGATACAATTAAACAAACTGAACCAACTCCTAAAAAGATAGTAATTGATTATAAAAGTTCTTTACCAATTTCTAAACCATGGAATGAAGATAGACCTGAGGAACCACAATTACTTTTATATTCATTATTAGATACCTCAATTAATACCTTAATCTTCATGGAGCTAAAAGCTGGAAATATAAAAATTAGTGGTTTCAGCGCAGAAAAATCATTAAAAAAAGGTATAACTTCTGTACAAAAAGACATGTCTTGGGAGTTACACCGCGATTATTGGCAACAGCAATTACATGATCTTGCCACAGAATTCAAATCCGGCA
>MHBB01000060.1:0-4760 GCA_001803185.1 Legionellales bacterium RIFCSPHIGHO2_12_FULL_35_11 | reverse complement strand
GTCTCGAGTAAATTCAACACACTATCCGTCACGCCCTGTATATTTTTAAAAACCTCATGATTCCATATTCGTAATACTCGATAACCACGATTCTCTAAATATTTAGTACGCAGCGAATCATATTCAATTGCATCCATGTGCTGACCGCCATCGATCTCAATGATCAGCTTTTTTTCACGACATACAAAATCAGCGATATAATGGCCAATAACGTGCTCTCGAACAAATTTATATCCGCCTAATCGCCTGTTTCGTAGGTAGTACCACATGCGATTTTCCGCATCAGTCATGTTTCGTCTTAAGTCTTGAGCACGCTGTTTCATGATGTCTCTAAAAACTTTGGCTCAATATGAATGCCAGCGTTTCATTTCCCCAACCAGCTTTTTTACGTAACGCTTTCAATGCAACATTTTTAAATGATTTTTTCGCGTTATTTAACATGTTTAGCGTCATATGCCGAACGATCGCCATATTTTCACCTGCATTATCCTTCCTGACTCGAGAGCTGTCTTCATTAAAAACAACATCCAGTGTCCAATGCAGTCCATGGTGAGTAAACCAGCGGAACTTCCCCGCCAGTTTCTCGCAGAACGGAACGTGAACCTCTCAATTCATTCCGCTCCCATCAGGCAAACGCACCTGCCATACCAGCACGCCAATGTGCAAATAGATATGGTTGCTTTCTTGAAATATTTTCTAAGAAAATCGATGCCCATGTCTTTCTATCCCGAAAGCGTTTATATTTCCTTACTGCCCAAGCAATAAGTGTTTTGTTAAAGTGACGCCATACAGAATACATCGCCGATCGTTGATATCGTCCATAATAATGCAACCAGCCGTTTAACACGGGATTGTATCTTTTTGCAATATCATTGAGGCTTAGATCCGTACGATTTCGCCAATTGAACTTCCGAGTCGTCGCCCGCATTGATTTCTGTGCCGCTTTGCTGACTGCTGGAGTGAAGCTAACAAACATACTGTTGCGTTTGGTATTCTTCACTGTTCTCGGTCTGAAGGTATATCCCAAGAAGTCAAATGACGTGTTGTGATACTTTCCTTTTCGGCTTCCATCTTTGCAGTAAACAATCTTAGTTTTATCTGGATGTAGCTCTAATTCACATTCTTCAAAACGTACCGTTAATTCGCGTAGAAGCTGCTGCGCTTGTTCTTCCGTTCTGCAGTGCACAAGACCATACCATTTGCGCTATTCGATCACTAACCGTAGGAACTCCCAACAAACGAGTACCTCCTGATTTCTTTGGAATCGGTACCGCTTTGACCGCAGGTGGAAGATAGCAACCTGAAGACATCCTATTCCATAGTTTATACAGATTGTTCTTAAGATCTTTTGCAAAATCTTCTAACGATTCCTCATCAACACCAGCTGCTCCAGCATTGGATTTTACACGCTCATAGGCTTGCACTACCAGTTGCTTTGGTATGTTAAATGGTTTTGTCTTTTCCAATATTTCCTCCTGAAAAAAAAACCTCAGTTGAATATTAAATCCGACTGCCTGACGCAACCCCTTCGCTCCACAATCATTACAATTGCTTCGTCACTACTACGAGTTGCTCCGCCCCAGTGCTTTACATCGGTACTCTCATCCTTATGGTTGCATCCACTTGGATTTCTCCCTTAACATTAAAACGACTGGTTCCCGCAGTTCCCTGTAAAAGCCCAGATCAGACTCACGCCATCTATACGCCGGACACCGCTCACACAATAGCCAGACACCCTGTGAACTTATCCCAGGTTATGGAAACGCCCCTGGTTTTGATGTCAACTCTCTGGATTACGACGCGTCAACAATGGTTCAGGTTTATTCGTCTTTCTGATCCATACCTGCCGGGTTAACACCCGCACTTTACTTCAACGCTTATGACCATCACTCTTAATGACAGCCACTTGAAGTGGTTTGGAGCCCGCTTCTGGAAACCGACTCCGAAGGGCCTACCTTCATCTTCTACAGAGCTTATGCACAAGCCCTCAGTTCATAAGGATCATGAACTTCTTTCTCGTGCGCCTGCGGCGCACTTTCAATCAACCAATGGGCTCTCACTGCTAATGCAACTTGTTTAGCATCAGCGGGCAAATTGCTTATAAAAAAACGATGCTCAGTAGTTGTTTTCCCCTTTATTTCCTGTGTTTCTTCTATCATTGCGATTGTTTTCAACCCAGCCCACTGTTCTTTTTGAGTTAACCAATCAATTTGACTGCTCACAACGCATCTACGCATTTCAATACGTCCATGCCCTTTGTCGGCTTCTTCATAGCGATCGGTGATCGCTGTTGATGCATCTTTTTTGAATTCTGCTTCCAGAAATAATCGAACATCTTCATTCAATGTACCCTGGTTTCCTTTGAGAGCCAACACATAGTAACCATCTTTATCATGAATTTGTTTGGCAATTGCTTTTTGTGTACCCATTGCATCAATTGTGACTATCTGACCTTTCAAATCTAATAACCCCAACAATTTTGGAATTGCTGTTATCTCATTAGATTTCTCATCAACCTTTTGCTGTGCCAAAACTAATCGAGCCCCAGTGGCAAATGCGCTTACCATATGAATTGCCGACGCTCCGCAAGCTTCATTAATACTACTACAAAGAGTTTTTCCATCAATAGCAATCACGTCCTTTAGTATCGTCTGAAGTGATTTTACCCATTCGATAAAACATCGTTTAAATGCTTCAGTGTCGAGTGCTGCAAATACTCGTGAAAATGTGTTTTTACATGGGATCCCATGTTCAAATGGATAATACTGCCGCATGAAATCAAGCTTTTCTTTGCCAAACAAAACAAAATCTCGCCAACTCTCAGCGCCACAAATTGAACCAGAGAGCACAACAAACAAAATCTCAGACAGTGGATACAGTTTAGATCGTTCAATACGCGGATCACTTAACTCACCAAAGTGAGACTCAAAAGAGCTAGACACATCCTTAGTCACTTTCTAATTATCCATCAATTATTTATTCAACACTATGCCACATCAAGCACCCTCATCCCCAGCCCTTCTCCCACAAGTGGGAGAAGGGAGCATATCGTGCCAAGAGACAAACATCAAATCAAATTAAGATGGGACAGCCGTGAATATAGCTCGAACTACTCTTGACAAATATTAAAATTATCTGCAGAATACACGGCGTAACTTGATAACTCACTGCCATTAAGTTAAGACACTGTCATTCCCGCGAAGGCGGGAATCTATTTCTAAGCAGGCACAGTGCCACTTTAGGGATAGATTTCCGCCTTCGCGGGAATGACAAAATCCTTAACTTAATGGCAGTGACTTGATGACTAGGTCATTGTATATTATCCTAGAAAAAGCAGTAGGCATTCTCGCTACGATCTCAACTGCTTTTTCTAGGATTATTGGGGTGTCGCCAAGTGGTAAGGCACAGGGTTTTGATCCCTGCATTCCTAGGTTCGAATCCTAGCACCCCAACCATTGCTTTATCTATAACAGGACTTACGAATTAATATTGGGTACCTATGTTTCCCAGATACTAACTAAGTTTCAGTATGTTGATTTATTTTAATTTTTCTAAAAATTAAAGGTTTGATAACATGTCAAATATGATGATTTTTACTGGTAACGCTAATCCTAATTTAACTATTCAAATAGCCGCACATCTCCAAATCGCTATTGGCAAAGCCACAGTTGGCACCTTTAGCGATGGTGAAACCATGGTAGAAATACTAGAAAATGTGCGCGGCAAGGACGTTTTCATTATTCAATCAACATGCGCTCCAGCAAATGATCATTTAATGGAGCTATTAACTATGGCTGATGCGCTTAGACGTTCCTCAGCAACAAGAATTACTGCAGTTATGCCATATTTTGGCTATGCAAGACAAGACAGACGTGTACGCTCTGCAAGAGTGCCAATAACGGCAAAAGTAGTAGCTGATATGATGTCGTCGGTTGGTATTAGCCGTGTTTTAACTGTAGATTTGCATGCTGATCAAATTCAAGGTTTTTTCTACATGCCAGTTGATAATGTATATTCTACTCCTATCATGAAAAATGACATTAAAAAGCAAGGATTAGAGGATATTATGGTCGTATCACCAGATGTAGGTGGAGTTGTTCGCGCTAGAGCGATGGCAAAACAGCTAAACGACTGTGCTTTATCTATAATTGATAAGCGACGTAGTGGACCTAACAAATCAGAAGTAATGCATATTATAGGAGACCCTGCCGGTAAAAATTGTATAATAATCGATGATATAGTTGATACAGCAGGAACAATGTGTACAGCAGCTACCGAGCTTAAAAAAAGTGGTGCGCTAAGCGTTAGAGCATATATTACCCACCCAGTATTATCTGGCCCAGCAATTGAAAATATTAACAATTCTGATCTTGATGAAATAGTAGTTACAGATACAATTTCTTTATCAGAGAAGGCATTAGCATGTAAAAAGTTGCGCTTAATTAGCTTAACTGAGCTACTTGCCCAAGCCATTAAACGTGTAAATGGCGAGCAATCTGTCAGCTCTATGTTTTCTGATTAGAATTTAGAATCTTATTAACTGGACTTTATGACTTTTTAAAGACATATTCTAAAATACGTCTTTGCGAGCCTTTATACAGGGCCTGAAAAACGTTCCGAACTAACTTGCACTCGTCTTTGCGAACCGTAGGTGAAGCAATCTAGTCATAACACACCCGCAAGCGGGTGGCTTGTCGGCTGTTAGCAGTCCCAAGGACTGCCAGTGTTAAAGTTCAGATTAAAATTTAGAAATTGCCCTT
>MHBB01000059.1:29443-41417 GCA_001803185.1 Legionellales bacterium RIFCSPHIGHO2_12_FULL_35_11 | reverse complement strand
CTATGGCGAGTTAAAAAAACATGAAAAAATCTTTAAAATTCAGTGCAGTAGGCATTCGTAGTAGAGCTCAACTGCTTTTTCTAGGATTATCTAAATCAAAACCATTTTAACTGGACTTTATGACTTTTTAAAGACATGTTCTAAAATGCGTCTTTGCGAACAAAGTGAAGCAATCTAGAGCCCTTAAACGTCACTAGATTGCTTCACTTTGTTCGCAAAAACGACAATTTTGAGTGCTTTTTGAAAAAGGCATAAAAGCCCATTTTAAATAGCTATTTTTTTGGAATTATTGTATAATTTGTCTTTTATTTAACTTGGTTTGTACGCGTATGCCACTTACTAATTGCCAACAGGCTCTAACGTTTGATGATGTTTTGTTAGTTCCTGCTCATTCTTTAATTTTACCTAAAGATGTTTCAGTGAAAACTTATTTAACTAGAGATATTCAGCTAAATATTCCTATATTATCAGCGGCTATGGATACTGTAACTGAAGCTAGGCTTGCTATTTCTATGGCTCAAGATGGTGGAATAGGGATAATTCATAAAAATATGAGTATTCAAGCCCAAGCTAACGAAGTTAGAAAAGTTAAGAAGTTTGAAAGTGGCATAGTTTCAGATCCAGTTTGTGTTTCACCATCTTTAACAGTTAAAGAACTATTAGATATTATGGAAAGGCATAATTTTTCTGGTATGCCGGTAGTTGAAGGTGAAAAACTAGTAGGAATTGTAACAAGCCGTGATATAAGATTTGAAACGAATTTGTCACAGCCAGTATCTTCTGTTATGACACCAAAGGAAAGGCTAGTTACTGCAAAAGAAGGAGCTAGCAAGGAAGAAATATGTAAATTATTACACAAACATAGAATAGAAAAATTATTAGTGGTTAATGATGCATTTTATTTGCGTGGTTTAATCACCGTTAAAGATATTCAAAAGGCTAAGACTAATCCTCTTGCTTGTAAAGATGCTAATGAGCAATTAAGGGTTGGCGCTGCCGTTGGAGTTGGCCCTGGTACTGATGAAAGAGTGCAATCTTTAGTAAATGAAAGAGTAGATGTTATAGTTGTAGATACAGCACATGGTCATTCACAAGCTGTATTAGATAAAGTTAAGTGGATAAAAACAAATTTTCCTGAAGTGCAGGTTATTGGTGGTAATATTGCAACGGCAGCTGCAGCAAAAGATTTAATTGCCGCTGGGGTGGATGCTGTAAAAGTTGGAATTGGGCCAGGCTCAATTTGTACAACTAGAGTTGTAACTGGAGTAGGGGTGCCTCAACTAACAGCCATAGCAAATGTTGCATCAGCTGTAAAAGGTCAGGTACCAGTAATTGGCGATGGTGGAATTAGATTTTCTGGCGATTTGTGTAAAGCTTTGGCTGCTGGAGCTAGCTCTGTAATGCTTGGTAGTATGCTTGCTGGAACAGAAGAATCTCCAGGTGAGATTGAGCTTTATCAAGGTAGAACATATAAAAGTTATCGTGGAATGGGATCAATCGGTGCTATGGCTCAAACTCACGGTTCAAGTGACAGGTATTTTCAAGACAGTGCCGCTTTGGCTAATAAATTAGTTCCAGAGGGTGTAGAAGGCCGAGTTCCATACAAGGGTGCCATTAGTAATATTATTTATCAACTTTTAGGTGGTTTGCGTTCATGCATGGGATACACAGGATCTAGTACTATTGAGGAATTGCATAATCGCGCTGAATTTGTCAGAGTAACTAATTCTGGAATTAAAGAAGCACACGTGCACGATGTAAGCATCACTAAGCAAGCTCCAAATTATCAAGTTGATGGTAATGGAGGGTAAAATTATTAATACAATTAATATAAATCCAATACTTATTCTTGATTTTGGTTCGCAATACACACAGTTAATAGCTAGAAGACTGCGTGAATTTGGTGTGTATTGCGAAATTAAACCTTATAATTTAGATATTTCATATTTAAATGATAGTCATCCAATAGGGATAATCATATCTGGTGGTCCTGCAACAGTTACTCTTGAATATAATCCACGAGCACCAGAATGGATTTTTAACTCTGGATTGCCAATTCTTGGTATATGTTATGGCATGCAGACTATGGCAGTTCAACTTGGTGGGTTTGTTAGCTCATCTGATCTATGCGAGTTTGGTTACGCAAAAGCTTCTATTAAATCTAATAGCCAATTATTAGGTTCTATTATTACAGACGAATTTCTTGATGTATGGATGAGTCATGGTGATAAAGTTACTATCCTTCCTCCAGGTTTTGAAGTTACTGCAAGTACAGACAATACTTCAATTGCGGGGATGGAAAATCATATTAAACAATGGTACGGAGTACAATTTCATCCAGAAGTAACGCATACAAAGTCAGGCGATAAAATTTTAGATAATTTTGTATTTAATATTTGCCATGCTGAAAAAAGTTGGACAACAAAATCAATAATTGTAAACCAAATAGAAGAGATTAAAGATAAGGTTAAAAATGATAAAGTTTTGCTAGGTTTGTCAGGTGGTGTTGACTCATCAGTAGTAGCTGCTCTTTTACATAAAGCCATAGGTGATAATTTGATTTGTGTTTTTGTAGATACAGGATTATTGCGATTAAATGAAGCTGAAAAAGTTAAAGAGATGTTTGAAGCACATCTTGGAGTAAATATTATTTGGGTTGATGCGAGAGAAAGGTTTTTAAATTCTCTTAAAGGTATTACTTGCCCAGAAAAAAAACGAAAAACTATAGGTAAAACATTTATTGAGGTTTTTGATAATGAAGCATCAAAATTAAATAACATTACATGGCTTGCGCAGGGAACAATTTATTCAGATGTAATTGAATCAGCAGCCGCTTCAGCAAATGGAGTTTCAGAAGTTATTAAGTCACATCATAATGTTGGTGGATTGCCTAAAAATATGCAATTAAAACTATTAGAGCCATTATCTAATTTATTTAAGGATGAAGTTAGAAAAGTAGGTATTGATTTAGGACTACCGCATAGCTTGGTTTTTAGACATCCATTTCCTGGTCCTGGTCTTGGCGTTAGAGTGTTAGGTGAAGTAAAAAGAGAATTTGTTGAAATATTACAAAAAGCAGACGACATTTATTTGGACGAGTTAGTTAAAGCAAATTTGTATGATAAAGTAAGTCAAGCATTCTCTGTATTCTTACCAGTTAAAAGCGTCGGGGTTATGGGTGATGATCGGAAGTATGCTTATGTTATTGCACTTCGCGCAGTTGAAACAACAGACTTCATGACTGCTAATTGGTCACATTTGCCTTGGGGCTTTTTGGCAACAGTTTCTAATAGGATTATTAATGAAGTGAAGGGTGTTTCAAGAGTTACTTATGATATTTCAGGAAAACCTCCGGCAACAATAGAATGGGAATAGACAATAATTTAACAAAAAAATTAGAAAAATCTAAAATTGATATGCAAAATATAGGTTTGTATAGAACTAGGAATTGTATTTCAAATTTAGATAAAAATTGTAATTTTAGTAGTAATGATTATCTTTCTTTATCAAATCACCCAACTATTAAAAAAGCGTACCAAGATGGCTTTTCCAAATATTCTGTAGGGAGTTCTGGTTCTGTAGTAATCAGCGGATATCATAAACCTCATAGAGATTTAGAAAAGTATTTTGCCAAGATACTTGAGGTTGATGATTGCCTATTATTTTCCTCTGGATACACCGCTAATTTAAGTGTCGTTAGTTTGCTTGCAAAACATGAAGCTAGCTTAGTAATAGATAAATCAGTCCATGCATCAATTTATGATGGTATAAAATTAAGCAATGCAAATTTTGATAGATTTTTACACAATGATATTCTTAGTCTTAGAAAAAAGCTTAAATTTCAAACTACACAAGTTATCTTGACTGAAAGTATTTTTAGTATGAGTGGGCAAATAGCTCCTTTGGCGGATATTGCAAAAATAACTAATGAAAATAATGCAAATTTGATAGTTGATGAGGCGCATGGTTTTGGAGTTATAGGTCGGCAAGGTTTGGGCGGAGTTGTAAATTTTGGTCTTGGTCAAGATGATGTGCCACTTAGAATTATTCCATTTGGGAAAGCAGTTGGAGCTTGTGGAGCGATTGTTGCTGGGAATGGTATTTGGATAGAGGAATTACTTCAGATGAGACCAGCAGTTTATTCGACGTCTATTAGTCCAGCATATGCTTATGGATTACTTAAGGCCATCGAGTTTATTTGTAATTCTGATGACAGGAGAAATAAATTAAGCGAACTAATTTCCTATTTTAAAGATAAAATTAGATTATCGTCTTTGAAGTGGAGAGATTCAGAAACACCTATTCAACAGCTGCAATACGGTTGTCCACATAAGGCTGTAGCTACTGCTGAAAAATTATTGGCTTCTTCAATTGTTTGTTTTCCAATACGCCAGCCTACAGTTAGTAAGGATGAAACTGGCTTAAGAGTAATTTTAAATTATCACCATGAAGTTGAAGATATAGATTTATTATTTAAAGTTCTTGAAGAAATATGAAAGTATATATTCAAAAATTAGGTACAGGAATTCCTTTTGTATTTTTACATGGCTGGGGATTTGATAGTAATATTTGGTTGCCTATAGCAAACAAATTAACTGAGAGATTTTCTTTATATTTAGTTGATCTGCCTGGTTTTGGTCAAACCCCAAATATGTCTTGGGATAATTTCAAAAATTCTCTTCTCGAGCAATTACCAGGGGAATTTATTTTAATTGGTTGGTCTTTAGGAGGATTATTCGCTACTAAATTAACTATAGAAGAACCAAAGTTGGTGAAACGCTTGATAAATGTAACCACATCACCAAGATTTATTGTTGATGATAATTGGGCTGGAATAAAACAAGAAGCATTTGCAGATTTTTATGATAAATTTTTATTAAATGCAAAAATTGCTAGAGATAAGTTTATGCGAACCCAACTTAAATCAATTCAGTTACCAAAAGATATAATTTCTATTAAAGATCCTACTCATATCGGTTTGCAATATGGATTAGATATATTAATAAATTGGGATTTACGGGATGATTTAGAAAAAATAACTGTACCAGTATTGTATATTTTTGGAAATTTAGATTCTATTGTTCCTAAATTAACATTCAATATTATGCGTGAAAAATATCCGATGTTTAAATATGTTTTATTTAAAAAATCAGCTCATATGCCATTTTTATCGCATCCAGATGAGTTTATCGAGTTAATAACGCTGGACTTTATGACTTTTTCAAAAAGCGCTCAAAATTGTCGTCTTTGCGAACAAAGTGAAGCAATCTAGTAACGTTTAAGGGCTCTAGATTGCTTCGCTATCGCTTGCAAAGACGCATTTTAGAACATGTCTTTAAAAAGCCATAAAGTCCAGTAACGGAAGATAGCAAATGAAATCTTTTTTTATAATAGGTACCGACACAGATTGTGGGAAAACTTATGTAACTTGTAAGTTACTTGAGTATTTTCAGCAGAACCAAAAATTGGCTATTGGTTTAAAGCCGGTTGCTAGTGGTTGTTTTTATGAAAATGGTGATTTAGTAAGTAAAGATGCCGTATTGATAAATCAATATAATAAGAGCACGAGTATAGTTGATATATCGCCATGGCGTTTATTAAATCCTATATCTCCACATTTAGCTGCTAAAGTAGATAATGTATCTTTAACTGCTGAAAATATTAAATTATTTTGTACACAAGATTATTTATCTAAATATGATGTTGTTTTGTTTGAAGGGGCCGGTGGTTTGATGGTTCCATTGAATGATAATCAAACTTGGCTTGATGTTTTAGGATTATTAAATATTCCTGTGATACTTGTTGTTGGCATGAAGCTTGGTTGTATAAATCATTCATTATTAACAGCCGAGGTACTGAATAAATACAATATTTCAGTTGCTGGTTGGATTGCAAATTGCCTTGATGAAGATATGCTTTATCTAGAGGAAAACATTGCAACAATTACAAATAAGGTTAATTTTCCATTGTTAGGCAAAGCTCTCAAAAATGGTGGATTTTTAAGTTTAACAGTAAACGTCCCTTAGGAGCCGTGCAACAATAACTTACACGATTAAGTTATTGTTGCACGGCTCCTAAGTTAATTTATGGTTTGAGATGCCTTAAGATTTATGGGATAATTTTAATTTGCTCTCCTCCTCTACTTATAGGTGAAATCAATGGAAGAAAATAAACAAAAGGCATTAAATGCAGCTCTTTTGCAAATCGAACGACAATTCGGTAAAGGCTCAGTAATGAGAATGGGTGATAGCGATATTGGTCGAGATATAGAAGCAATATCAACTGGCTCTCTAGGGTTAGACATAGCTTTAGGAATAGGTGGCTTACCTAAAGGTAGAGTTGTTGAGATTTATGGACCAGAATCATCTGGTAAAACTACGTTAACTTTACAAGTTGTTGCAGAATGTCAAAAATCTGGTGGCACTTGTGCATTTATTGATGCTGAACATGCTTTAGATCCTAGTTATGCAGAGAAACTTGGAGTAAAGGTTGAGGATTTATTAATTTCACAGCCTGATACTGGTGAGCAAGCTTTAGAAATTGCTGATATGTTGGTTCGCTCTGCCGCAGTAGATGTGGTAATTATTGACTCCGTAGCAGCTTTAACTCCAAAAGCCGAAATTGAAGGTGATATGGGTGATTCGCATGTTGGCTTACAAGCTAGGCTTATGTCGCAAGCGTTACGCAAATTAACTGCTAATATCAAGCGTTCAAATACTTTAGTTATCTTTATTAATCAAATTAGAATGAAAATTGGGGTAATGTTTGGTAGCCCTGAGACTACTACTGGTGGTAATGCTCTTAAGTTTTATGCCTCTGTTAGATTAGATATTCGTAGAATAGGAGCTATTAAAAAGGGTGAAGAAATCATGGGTAGCGAAACCCGTGTTAAAGTTGTAAAAAATAAAGTGGCACCACCTTTTAAACAAGCTGAATTTGATATCTTATATAATGAAGGCATTTCCCGTGAGAGTGAAATAATTAACTTAGCAGTCAGACTTGGATTTATGGAAAAGGCCGGCGCTTGGTACAGTTATAACCAAGAAAAAATTGGCCAAGGGAAAGAAAATGTTCGAATATATTTAAAAGAAAATAAAAATATAGCCAATGAAATAGAAGAAAGAATCAGAGAAGAACTAATTGTTAACAAGCAAGATTCAAAAGGTCTTTATATTGAAGAATCAGTTGAATTAGTTGATGAGTAAAGCTTATCAATCAGCTATAGGTTTGCTCGCAAGAAGGGAACATAGTGTTTCGGAATTGCGAGCTAAATTAGAGAGTATTGGTTATTCATTCGATGAAGTAACATCTGTCTTATCAAGACTTAAAAATCTTGAACTACAAAGCGATGAGCGCTTCGTTGATATGGTTTGTCGAAGCAGAATTAATCAAGGATATGGACCTATACGTGTCCATAAAGAGCTTCAGCAAAAAGGTGTTGATACTGAATTAATTGAATCACGATTAGCAATTGAACATGAAAATTGGGTGTCTTACGCAACAGCAGTATGGCAAAAAAAGTTTTATCGGCAAAGAGAGTATTCTTACTCTGAAATCCAAAAGCAAAAAAAATTTTTGCTTTATAGAGGGTTTACAATGGATACCATCTCTTTAGTTTTTGAGAATTTAGCATAATGAATAGCTCCGATATTAGACAAGCATTTTTAGATTACTTTAAACAAAAAAATCACCAAGAGGTGGATAGCAGCTCATTGGTTCCAGTTAATGATGCTACTTTATTATTTACAAATGCAGGAATGGTGCAGTTTAAAGACACTTTTTTAGGCGAAGAGACAAGGCCATATGTTAGAGCTGTTAGTTCTCAAAGATGTGTGAGAGCTGGCGGTAAGCACAATGATTTAGAAAATGTTGGATATACAGCTAGACACCATACTTTTTTTGAAATGCTTGGTAATTTTAGTTTTGGAGATTATTTTAAGAAAGATGCAATTATTTTCGCCTGGGATTTTTTGACAAATACTTTAAAACTTCCTAAAGAAAAGCTTTGGGTTAGTGTATATCAAGATGATGATGAAGCATTTGCTATTTGGCAAAATGAAATTGGTTTTCCGAAAGAAAAAATTTCTCGATGTGGCGAAAAAGATAATTTTTGGTCAATGGGCGATACTGGACCATGTGGACCTTGTAGTGAAATATTTTATGATCATGGGCCAGATATTCCTGGAGGTCCGCCAGGTAGTGCAGAAGCTGATGGAGATAGATTCATAGAAATATGGAACATGGTTTTCATGCAATTTAATCGTGATAAAAATGGAGTATTGCATAATCTCCCAAAACCATCCGTTGATACAGGAATGGGTTTAGAGAGAATCACAGCAGTTGTTCAAGGAGTACATAATAATTATGATATTGATATTTTTAAAAATATCATCAAAGAAATTATTAAGTTAAAAAATGATTTAGATATTAATAATCCTTCTCTTAAAGTTATTGCCGATCATATTAGGTCATGTAGTTTTTTAATTGCCGATGGAGTAATCCCAAGTAATGAAGGACGTGGCTATGTACTTAGAAGAATAATAAGACGAGCAATTCGACATGGTCATAAATTAGGTTTACCGATACCATTTTTTTATAAATTAGTAAAACCCCTAGCTCAAGTTATGGGCGATGCTTATCCATATTTAAAAGATAAAGTTAGTGAGATAGAACAAGAACTATATCAAGAAGAAGAGCAGTTTGAGAGGACAATAGATCAGGGTTTAAGGTTATTACAAGATAATATTGATATGCTTCAAAATGAGAAAAAAATCCCAGGGGAAGTTGTATTTAAATTATATGATACATATGGATTTCCTCTTGATTTGACCTGTGACATAGCTAGAGAGCAAAATTTAGCTGTTGATATTAAAAGATTTGAATCTCTTATGCTTCAGCAAAGAAAAAAATCTAAAGAATCTAGCAAATTTCAAACAACTACTAATTTTTCTTTAGGTGACAATTGCCAGAGTTCTTTTAATGGATATGCAAAAGAGGTTTTAGAATCAAAAATACTTGGAATTATTATTGACGAGAAATGTGTGTCAGCTGCTAAAAAAGGAGACAAGCCAGTAATTATTTTAGAAAGCACGCCATTTTATGCTGAAAGTGGTGGGCAGATCGGGGATTCAGGCCAATTAGTTGTAAATGATTTTATATTTAATGTTACTGATACACAAAAACAAGGAAAATCAATTTTACATTATGGGGAAGTAGTATCAGGTAAAATTAATCTTGATGACATTGTTACAGCCAAAATTGATGTTTCCAAAAGAAATAATATTCGATTGAACCATACAGCAACTCATTTATTGCATAAAGCTTTAAAAGTTATAGTTAATGAAAATATTCAGCAAAATGGTTCACTAGTTAATGCTGAAAAGTCGAGATTTGATTTTTCATATAAACTCTCATTAAATGCAGCAGATATAAGACAAGTAGAAAATTTAATTAATGAACAAATACGTGAAAATTTGCTTGTTGAAACACAAGTAATGAGCTTAGATGATGCTAAAAATGAAGGCGCAGTAGCTTTATTTGGTGAAAAATATAGTAATGAAGTTAGGGTTTTAGCTATTGGTGATGTTTCAAAAGAGCTTTGTGGGGGAACGCATGCTAAGCGGACTGGTGATATTGGATTATTTAAAATAGTCTCTGAATCTGGCATAGCAAGTGGTGTTAGAAGAATTGAATTTATCACAGGTCAGACAGCACTTGATTATGTTAATGATAGGATAAATTTAATTGATGAAATATCAGATAAAATTAAATCACAACCATCAGGGATTATTGAGAAAATATCGCAATACATTAGTGATGTTAGGGCTAAAGACAGGCAGATTGAAAAAATGCAAAGCTTGGCGTTGCAGCAATCTGGAAATAGTTTAACAAATGATGCTAAAGTTATTGGCGAAGTAACTTTATTAGTAAAACGTGTAGATTTTCAAGATGTGAAAGGTTTGCGGTTATTATTAGATAAAATAAAGTCTACAATAGAAAATGCAGTTGTTGTTTTATATTCTATTGATGCCGATAAAATTGCAGTAGTATGTGGAATAAGTAAGATAATGTTAGGTAAAGTGCCAGTTGCTAAGAGGTTTGTTGAAGTTCTTTGTGGTACTGGTGGCGGTCGTGATGATATGGCGCAAGGTGGTGGATTAACTCCAAGTGATTTGGATAGTAGACTTAAGCAGTTGGAGAATATGCTGGCTCCAAATATAGATGAGGATGGGTTGCATAAATATAACAACTTCACAAGGAGATAGTGTGAATTCATCGACAAAAGGAAAATTGGATGAGCAGACGCAGGAAAGCCTTATTAAGTCACATGCTATTTTAGTAAAAAAAATCGCCTATCACTTAGCTGGTAGATTACCAAGATCTATCCAAATGGAAGATTTAATGCAAGCCGGTATGATGGGTTTATTAGAGGCTGCTAGATATTACGATGATAGTAAAGGTGCTTCATTTGAGACTTATGCAAGTATAAGAATCAGAGGATACATCTTAGATGAGGTTAGAAGAAATGATTGGGTCCCTAGATCTGTTTATAAAAATGCAAGATTAATTTCAGCAGCTGTAAGGGATGTTGAAAATAAACTAGGCAGAGAAGCATCCGATGCTGAAGTCGCAAAAGAGATGGGTCTTAGTTTATCAGAATATCAATGTATTCTTAGTGATACTAATGGTGCTCATTTATATGGATTTGATGATGTTGGCGTAACTGATGATATGTTAGAGGATGATTTAGGAAGTGTTTCTAGTCGACCACATATTAATGTGCAGCATTCGGATATGAAAGGGCATTTGTCTGATGTGATTAGAGGACTTCCCAAAAATGAAAAAATGGTATTATCACTTTATTATGAGCATGATCTTAATTTGAAAGAAATAGGCGATGTATTGGGTGTAACAGAATCTAGAGTTTCCCAAATTCATAGTTTAGCTACTCACAGAATTAAGGCTCGACTGGAGAAAGAGTAGTATGTTAGAAGTAAATCAAATTACCCTAATGTTAACTGATTTAACAGATAGAATTGCAGCACTTCGGGGGTATCTTTGACTATGATGTTAAGTCTGAAAAATTAGAAGAGATTTCGCGTGAATTAGAAGATTCTGCCATCTGGAATAATCCTGAAAAAGCCCAACAATTAGGTAAAGACCGCGTAATTCTGGAAAATATTGTATTTGGTATTAGAGATTTAGGTCATGGAGTTAGCGATTTAGCGGAAATATTTGAGTTGGCTTGCGCTGAAAATGATGATCAGACAATATCGGATGTGGTAAATGAATTAAAAGATATTGAAAAGTGCGTCGCTGATTTAGAGTTTCGGCGAATGTTTTCTGGTAAAATGGATAGTTGTAATGCATTTTTAGACATTCAATCTGGATCTGGCGGAACAGAGGCTCAAGATTGGGCTGAAATGATGTTGCGAATGTATTTAAGAATGGCTGAAAAACATGGTTTTACGGTAGAGTTAATTGAATGTTCCGCTGGTGATGTGGCTGGGATTAAAAGCGCCACTATCTACATGCAGGGTGAAAATGCATTTGGATGGCTAAGAACTGAAACAGGTGTGCATAGGCTTGTTAGAAAGTCACCATTTGACTCAGGTAACAGAAGACATACTTCTTTTGCATCTGTATTTGTATCTCCTGAGGTTGATGATGATATAGATATCTTGATAAATCCTGCAGATTTACGAATAGATACTTACCGAGCATCAGGTGCAGGTGGTCAGCACGTTAATCGTACAGACTCAGCTGTACGGATAACTCATTTGCCAACAGGAGTTGTCGTGCAGTGCCAAAATGATAGAAGTCAGCATAAAAATAAAGATAGTGCGATGAAACAGTTAAAGGCTAAATTGTATGAGGTAGAAATACAAAAGAAAAATGCAGAACAACAAGAATTGGAAGCTAGTAAATCTGATATCGGTTGGGGATCTCAGATTAGATCATATGTTTTAGATCA
>MHBB01000059.1:29203-29403 GCA_001803185.1 Legionellales bacterium RIFCSPHIGHO2_12_FULL_35_11 | reverse complement strand
AAAGGGGGAGTAGAAAATAAATGACTGATGTAGTAGAAGAATTCGATGAAAATGAAATCTTACAAATTCGTAGGCAAAAATTAGCGCAACTTAGAGAAAATGGTTTTGATTTTCCAAATAACTTCAAACCAAAAAATAAGGCTATTGATATTGCTAATACTTATGAAAATTCTACTAAAGAAGAGCTTGCAGAAAAACAT
>MHBB01000059.1:1074-29130 GCA_001803185.1 Legionellales bacterium RIFCSPHIGHO2_12_FULL_35_11 | reverse complement strand
ATGTTTCTTCACGTATTCAAGTTTACGTGCGAGCAGATGATTTAGGTGAAAAGTATGAGGGATTTACTCACTTAGACTTAGGCGATATTGTTGGAATAGAAGGATATTTATTCATTACTAAAACTGGTGAGTTGACTATTCATTCCACAAATTTTGTTTTATTAACAAAATCTCTTCGACCATTACCAGATAAGTTTCATGGTTTAGCCGATCAAGAAATATGTTACCGCAAGAGATATGTGGATTTAATAGCAAATAAAGAAACTAGAGATAAATTTGTTGTTAGATCTAAATTAATAAAGTACTTTCGAGAGTTCATGGAAGAGAACCAGTTTCTAGAAGTTGAAACACCAATGATGCATCCAATTCCAGGAGGAGCATTGGCTAGACCATTCGTAACGCATCATAACACTTTAGATATGGAGATGTTTTTAAGAATAGCCCCGGAGCTATATTTAAAGCGTTTAGTGGTTGGAGGTTTTGATAGAGTTTATGAAATTAACCGTAACTTTAGAAACGAAGGAATTTCAACAAGACATAATCCTGAATTTACGATGATAGAGTTTTATCAAGCATATGCAACTTATCATGATTTGATGGTTTTTACTGAGAAATTATTTAGATTTTTATCCAATAAAGTACTTGGAGGAGAAAAATTTAATTATCAAGGCCAAGAAATAGATTTTGCAAACCCATTTGCTAAGCTTACAATTCCAGAAGCTATTTTAATGCACCATAAAAATTTAACCGAGAATGATATAGCAAGTATGGAAGGATGTAGAAAAGTTTTGGATAAATTGTCCTTGGTATATAAAAATACAGATGGTCTTGGTAAGTTGCGAATGCTAATTTTTGAAGAAACAATAGAGCATAAACTTATTCAACCGACTTTTGTTATGGCTTATCCTACAGAAGTATCTCCTTTAGCAAGACGTTCTAGTTATGATCCGTCAGTTACTGATAGATTTGAATTATTTGTTGCAGGTAGAGAAATTGCAAACGGTTTTTCTGAGTTAAATGATGCTGAAGACCAGGCTGCGCGATTTAGAAAGCAGGTTGAGGAAAAAGAAGCGGGAGATATTGAAGCTATGCATTATGATAGCGATTATATTGAAGCATTAGAGTATGGCATGCCTCCAACTGCTGGTGAAGGTATTGGAATAGATAGATTAGCAATGTTGTTTACAGATTCTCCATCTATAAGAGATGTTATTTTGTTTCCGCAATTAAGAAAAGATTATTAGTTTTTATATAGTTTATCAAGATATTCCATGTTTAAGTTTATCGCTGATTCTTCAATATATTTAGCTAAATTTTTAAGGACAATGTTTTTATGTGATGAATAAGGTTCTGTTGTGGGTTTGCAAAAATCAATTACCGAAATAATATTGGCTGAACTAGCATCATCTCCTCCAGAAATTTCTAACCCACACTCATGAAGAGTATTTTGAAATTCAGTTTCGTTTAGTAAAGCTCTAAGAGTTGTTGTTGCTATCCAAGCAAAATTTGTATTTCTTTCGTCTAAAACATTTATTTCCTTTGGTGATAATTTGGCATTATTTAAAATATATTTTTTAAATTTATTAAAATGCTGTGGCAGAATATTTTTGTATAGTTGACACTTAAATTTAGATGTTTTATTTTTGTCATTTTTAAGCTGATTAAGAACACTATTTATTATTTTTTTTGTATCTAGAATAGCGAGAGAAGAGTTTGGAATGTATTTTTCAGATATTTTAATCAGATTATTTTTATCTATAATTGTATTTTCTAAAATTTTTTTACTTATTGAATCATTAGCAAAAAGTTTGTTACTAAAACACTCTTCCAGTAGCTCATCAAATATGGAATCTATTATATTACTTTCATTAAATCCACCGGGTAATGCTAGTGATTTTTGGTCATCTGCGCGATTTATGGTTAAAATTTTTAAGTTGTTTTCTGAGTCTTTGATAAACAAGATTATATCTACGGTTTCATTTTCTCCAAAGCTTCCTAATAATTTAAAATTTGCATTAAATTCATACGGGGTAATGATAGGGATGATTGGGGATTTTACATAAAACCATGGGTTGTTATCATTTTTTAAATAGTTAGAAATTATTTGATGAATTTTATTATGATTTGCCAAGTTTAAATTAACAGTTATTCTCGAATTAGTTATTTTGTAGCCCAATCTATCCCAATTGCTAATATCTTCAATATTTCTCAAATCTGCAACGAATGCGGAAAAATATTTCTTTCTGTTATTTGAGAACTGAGTAAGTTTTAAATGATAATCTCGCATAGCAATATCAAAAATTTCTCTTGCTAGAGGTTTTTGGTAATATGATTTGGAAAATTCTGCTTGGTTGTTTCTTATATATTTTAAAATACTTAAAGGAATAAATTCCTGTAATTTAATATCATCGGTCCCATTTCTTAAAAGTTTTTTTAATTCTCGTGATGAAATATTAATTTGTGGTCCATTCATTTGAATTAAACTGCCATTTTGCGATTTATTCATGAAAATCTTTTTTAATTCTTTATTATTTATATTAGAAGGTATAATTTGGGGATACGAAGCTCTTTTTATTAAAATAATATTACAAACCTCTAAAATATCTTGCCAGTCATGCCAAAGTGGCAGCTCATTAAATAACTCATTTCCTAGTGCGAGTGTAATATTATTTATTATTTTAGATTGGCTTGTATTATTAATTTGATAGCCTCTTTGGGCTTTAATTTCCTCAATTGGTGTTTGGATTAAATATTTTATAGTTTTAATTGTTGTGGATGGTGTATTAATTGCAACTTCATATTGTGAAACAATGATGCCGCTATTTTTATAATAATTGTATAGCATTTCCCAGCGTAAATAGCCATTGCTTGGATAGATAATATGACCATCTTCGTCTTTTTTACCTAGCGGATTTGCAGAGCATGGCATAAGTACAATCGCATGGTTTGGGAACATGTTCTGTAAATTTTTAACCCAATTTATATGCCCAACATGTGGCATATCCGCTGATAGACCAAATAGAATTATTTCAGCCATAGTTTCAAATCTATAAGTTGGTAAATTTAAACCCGAATTTAGTCTTCCCAGCTTAATGTACCACCAGCTTGATATTCAATTACTCTGGTTTCAAAAAAGTTCTTTTCCTTTTTTAGATCCATCATTTCACTCATCCATGGGAAAGGATTTTCGGCACCAGGATATTGCTCTGGAAGGCCAATTTGAGCAAGTCGTCTGTTTGCAATAAAATGAATATATTCTTCGAACATAGATGCATTCATTCCAAGAATTCCATGTGGCATAGTATCTTTGGCATATTGGTATTCTAATTCTACGCCTTGCTTAACTAATTCAACCACCTCATTTTTAAATTCAGTAGTCCAAAGATGAGGGTTTTCAATTTTTATTTGATTAATAACGTCAATACCAAAATTCATATGCATAGATTCATCACGTAAAATATATTGAAACTGTTCGGATGTTCCAACCATTTTATTACGTCTACCCATAGATAAAATTTGAGTAAACCCAACATAGAAAAATATACCTTCAAATACAACATAAAAGGCAATTAAGTCACGTAGTAGTCTTTGATCATCTTCAGGTGCACCAGTTTGGAAAGTAGGGTCACCTAGACTTTGAGTAAATGGTAGAGCCCAAGCTGCTTTTGTAGCAACAGAGGGTATTTCTCTATACATATTAAAGACAGCTGATTCATCCAATGCTAAACTTTCGATAATATATTGATAAGCATGCGTATGTAAGGCTTCTTCGAATGCTTGCCTTAGTAAGTATTGACGACATTCTGGGTTAGTAATATGTCTATACACAGCTAATACTAGATTATTAGCAACTAGTGAGTCTGCTGTTGAAAAAAATCCAAGATTTCGTAAAACAATTAATCTTTCGTCTTCTGATAAACCATTTGGACTTCGCCATAATGCTAAATCCGCGCTCATACTAATTTCATTTGGCATCCAGTGATTTGCGCAAGCTGTTAAATATTTGTCCCAAGCCCATTTGTATTTAAATGGGACTAATTGATTTAAGTCGGCTCTGCAGTTAATGATTTTTTTATCATCAACTACTATTCTTCCAGCACCCATTTCAGGCAACTCTAAGCCAGATGCTCCATTAGCGTGGACTTTAGGTTTCTCTATTTCTGTGTATGACATAATAAATTCCTTAATTAATATTTAGTTTTACTGGCATGCTTCGCAATCTGGATCTAAAATAGAACATGCCTTAGGTTCTTCTATTTTGACGGCATTTAATGCCCCGTCAGTTAAAGTAGATTTTTCAGCATTGCTTGCACCCAAACTTCTTAAGTAATAGGTTGTTTTTAAACCACGTATCCAAGTTTGTTTGTATAGTTCATCTAGTTTTTTACCAGATGGTTTTGCCATATAAATATTTAGTGATTGAGCTTGATCTATCCATTTTTGTCTTCGCGAACCCGCTTCAACAAGCCATGTAGGATCAATTTCAAATGCCGTTGCGTAGCGACGTTTTAATTCGGTTGGAATTCTACTAATTGGTTGTACGCTACCATTGTAATATTTTAGATCATTAACCATAACCTCATCCCAAAGGTCTAATTTTTTTAAGTCAGCAACTAGATAAGGATTTATTACAGTAAACTCACCAGATAAATTAGATTTAACATATAAATTTTGATAGGTAGGTTCAATTGATTGTGAAACACCACATATATTAGAAATTGTTGCAGTTGGAGCAATGGCCATTAAGTTAGAATTACGCATGCCCTGAGTTCTTACTTTTACACGTAACTTCTCCCAATCAAGAGTTTGACTGCGGTCTTGCTCTAAGAATGTTCCACGTGCTTGTTGAAGAAGATTGATAGAATCGATTGGTAATATACCTTTGCTCCATAGAGATCCTTCATAAGTTGAATAACTACCTCGTTCTTTTGATAGTTCAGTTGAAGCTTCAATTGCATAGTAGCTAATAATTTCCATTGAAGTATCGGCAAATTCTACAGCCTCATTTGAAGTATAATTATATCCAAGCTGATATAAAGCATCTTGAAAGCCCATTATCCCAAGTCCTATCGGACGATGCTTCAAGTTAGAGTTTCTTGCTTGAGGAACAGAATAATAGTTTATATCAATTACGTTATCTAGCATGCGGATAGCAACTTTAACTGTTTGTTGTAGTTTTTCTTTATCTAATTTGCCATTTATTATATGTGCTGGCAAATTAATGCTACCTAGATTACATACTGCAATTTCCTCCTCAGATGTATTTAATGTAATTTCAGTACATAAGTTTGAGCTATGGATTACTCCTACATGCTGTTGGGGTGATCTTAGGTTACATGGATCTTTAAACGTTAACCATGGATGCCCTGTTTCAAATAGCATGGATAGCATTTTTCTCCATAGTTTCATTGCCGGTAATGATTTTGCATTTTTGATTTTACCTGCGTGCGCCGCATCTTCATAATCTAAATATGCATTTTCAAAGTTTTTACCATACTTATCATGTAAATCAGGAACATCATCAGGAGAAAATAAAGTCCATTCAGCATTTTCAAAAACTCTCTTCATGAATAAATCTGGTATCCATAAGGCGGTATTCATGTCATGTGTACGACGTCTATCATCACCTGTATTTTTTCTTAACTCTAGAAATTCTTCAACATCTCTATGCCAGCATTCAAGATAAGCACAAACCGCCCCTTTTCGTTTACCACCTTGGTTTACTGCAACTGCAGTAGCATCGGCAACATTCAAGAATGGAACTACTCCTTGGGATTTGCCATTTGTACCTTTAATATGCGCTCCCATGGCTCGAACTGGAGTCCAGTCATTACCTAATCCACCAGCAAATTTCGAAAGTAGGGCATTATCTTTTAAGGCACTATATATGCCACATAAATTATCAGGAACTGTAGATAGATAACAGCTTGATAATTGTGGTCGAGTTGTACCAGAGTTAAATAAAGTTGGTGTTGAAGACATATAATCAAAAGATGATAGTAATGTATAAAATTCGATGGCTTTTTGTTCTTTATTTTTTTCTCGAAGCGCAAGTCCCATCGCTACACGCATGAAAAATGCTTGTGGTAACTCGTATTTAATATCATTTTCATGAATAAAATATCTATCGTATAAAGTTTGCAAACTTAAATAGGTAAATTTCATATCACGGTCTGGCAGGAGCGCTTTACCTAACTTTTCTAAATTAAAATCAAGAAGCTTATGATCTAATATGCCTTGTTCAACTCCATGGTTAATAAATTTAGGAAAATAACTAGAATAGACTAAGCTCATTTCATCAAATGTAGCGTTTGCTTGAATTTGCAGTTTACCTAAAGCTTCACTGCGCATACTATCTAGGAGTAGTCTAGCACTTACATAACTATAGTTTGGTTCAGTTTCAACTAATGCTCTTGCAGCCATTATTAATGCTTTATGAACTTCCTCAAGTTTTGCTTTATTATACAGATTTCTAAGAGCATCTTTAATTACTGGTTCTTCTTTAACGTTTTCTAAGTCACGGCATGCTTCTTTAACAATAGTTTTAATTCTATCAATATCAAGTGGCGCTACTGTTCCATCAGGTAATGTAATTAATTTTTCATTACTGTCATGTTTAGTATTTTTCTCGCTATCACGCGCTTTGCGACGTTCTTCTCTATATAACACATAAGCGCGCGCAACTTTATTTTGTCCGCTACGCATTAGGGCTAACTCAACTTGATCTTGTATATCTTCTATATTAATTACGCCGCCAGTTGGATTTCTTCGGTGAAAAGCATTGATTACTTGTTTAGTTAATTCTTCAATTTGATTATGAATTCTGTTTGATGCAACAGCGTTAGAGCCTTCGACTGCAATATAAGCTTTAGTAATTGCCACTTGGATTTTAGATGCATCAAAAACAACTATATTTCCATTTCTTTTTATTATTTTCAAAATGCCAGGGGTGTTTATGTCTACTTCTTTAGATATTTTATAAGTTTCGCTATTAATTGGCGCCAGTATGTCAGACATTTTTCCTCCATTAACTAAAGTATTTTAAACTATGAAATATTAAACAAACACAATATATAGTTGTTTATCAAGTGATATAGCACAATATAATGTGTTATTGAAAAAATATCAAGAGAATAAATATATGAATATGCTGTGGATAAGTTGTGAGTTTCAGATAGAATTTACTACTATTGCGTCACTTACCTCTGAAAAGCCAGTTACATTAATTTTAAGATTATTTATTTTTGCATATAGTTGGGTAGATCCACCGCCGTCTAAATTAAGCGCATTTTTACAGTTTAGTGGGTAAGATTTCATTATATTTGCCAAAGCAGTTGTGGTAAGTGGATTGTTGTTTGTGACAACAATTATTATTTTACCTGTTTTAGTAATGCCTAGAGCAGTTCTTTCAGCTAATCCTGGTTTTAAAGATGGAATTTTGCCATCAATAATTAATCTTGGCCCAGATTGAATGGCGAAACTTATTCCCTTTTTAGGAAAATAATTTTCAATATTGGTAATTGAGGCTTTATTATTATTAATATAAAATATACCCCACCAGCTAATACCCTTTATTTGGTTAAATAATTTATAACCACTAATTCTAAGGCCTAATGGTTGGTACGACTTATCAAAAAATCCTCCGTTAATTGCTATTAAAGATTTTTTAATTTCGGCAAATTCATCAATAAAAGCTGGTCTATTAAATAATTCTTTTCCTATAGCTAGTTGTAATTGATTATATTTCAAATTAATCTTAAAGACATGTATATGTGATATATTAATGATAGAATGATCGTTAATATCTATATATTCAATACCTGGGGCAATTTTAGTCCATTTGTTAGCATAGGTAACCGTACTTAAAAAGCATAATAAGCTAAATATAATTATATGAAATATGTTTACTAGTGGTTTTAGCATGCTAATCTTGTATCCTTGGGTTATAAACCTTAAGTTTTAGGAAATATAATGAATGCCTTATCGAAAAATATCAATACATCTGCCTTGAAGTCAACCACAGAGTTAAAAGAAATTATGAATAATGTTCTTAAACTTGCAAAAGAAAAAGGTGCCACTGATGCATCGGTTGCAGTTAATTTAGATGCTGGTTTTTCTGTAGATATTCGTATTGGTAGCGTAGAAACTGTAGCGTTTAGTGAAGATCAAGGTGTCGGGGTTAATGTTTACATAGGTAATTCGAAGGGTAGTGCTAGTAGTAGTGATACATCTATAGCTGCTTTAGAAAATATGGTTCAGGCTGCTTATGATATAGCATCAGTTAGTGCACCTGATATTTGTTTTGGTCTTCCTGATATGGAACTACTATCAAATAGTTTTCCTGATTTAGATTTATATCATCCTTGGAATATCTCGCCTGAAGAAGCAATTAATAGAGCTATAGCATGCGAAAAGACAGCGTTATCATTAGATAAGAGAATTACTAACTCCGACGGAGCGCAAATATCAAATTATAATTTTATTACAGGGCATGCAAATAGTTATGGTTTTATGGGTTTTATTCAGAGTAGTAGGCATAGTGTAAGTTGCTCATTAATTGCTGAAGATAAGAAAGGCAAGCAAAGAGATTATGAATATACAACAGCGAGAGACCCAAAAAATTTAATGAATTTAGATGAATTAGCTAAGAGTGCCGTGAAAAGAACAACTTCTCGCTTGGATTCTAAAAAAATAAAAACCCAAAAAATTCCCGTCATTTTTTCCTCCAGGGTATGTAGTAGCATTTTTTCTTCCTTTATTTCAGCAATTAGCGGCGGAAATTTGTATCAAAAAAATTCTTTTTTATTAAATTCAAAAGGACAAGAAATATTCCCTAAATTTATACAAATATATGAAAAGCCTCATTTATTAGGAGCGTTGGGTAGTGCCCCATTTGATGCGGAATGTGTGCCAACTAGAGAAAATAAATTTGTTGTTGATGGAGTTATTGAGCAGTATGTCTTAAATACTTATTCAGCAAGAAAAATGGGTCTAAAAACCACAGCAAATTGTGGTGGAGTATTTAATTTAACAGTTGATGAAACAGCGAGTGATTTAAATAGTTTATTAAAAATTATGGGGAGAGGATTATTAGTTACTGAGCTTATGGGGCAAGGAGTAAATATATTAACTGGTGATTACTCTAAAGGGGCAACTGGTTTTTGGGTTGAAAATGGGGAAATACAATTTCCTGTTGAAGAAATTACTATTGCTGGTAATCTTAATAATATGTTTAAGCAAATCGTTGCCATAGGAAATGATATAAATCCAAATATAGCAACTAATTGTGGGTCGGTATTAATTTCAGAGATGACCGTTGCTGGGAATTAATAAATACATAAGGCTTTTGATGCCTGAATGATTCGTCTTTGCGAGCACAGCGAAGCAATCTAGATCGATCCTTGAGCATAGATATGCTCCGGATTGCTTCACTACGACAACACTTTTTTCTTAAGCGAATGCCATTGACCGGATCACCGCCATTAAGTTAAGGAATATATGTGCGAATTTACTGCAATTTAAAGTAAATTTTCAGCATGCCAAAATTATTTGATGATTTAATTTTTATCTCGGAAAATAATTCTACCTTTAGTTAAATCATAAGGTGTTAATTCAATTTTAACTGTATCACCAGTTAATATACGTATGTAATTTTTACGCATTCTACCTGATATATGTGCTGTGATAATGTGCCCATTTTCTAGTTGTACACGAAACATTGTGTTTGGAAGAGTATCAATTACAATACCATTCATTTCAATATGATCTTCTTTTGCCATTGCATTCCCAGTTTCAATAATAATTAATTGCAAATGGTGCACTTAATTGCATTAAATTGCAATATATTAGGTAAAATAAACCATGGTTGTCGCATCGTGCACCACGAAGCGCTGAATAACTAGCTGCATAAAAGTACCGATCAGGTAACCCTGGTTTGCTTCGTACCTCGCAATGACGAATATGTGGCAACCAGATAGGCAGGAATTATTTATCTAAAAGTCTATTGAATGTAACAAAAAAGAAGATTATATTACGAAAAATAATTATCCTAGAAAAAGCAGTTGAGCTCGTAGCGAGAATGACTAATGTACTGAATTTTAAAGATTTTTTCATGTTTTTTTGACGAAGGCATAGTCACCACTATGGTGCACTGCCATTAAGTTAAGGATTTTGTCATTCCCGCGAAGGCGGGAATCTATCCATAAAGTGGCACTGTGCCTGCACTTAATGGCAGTGCTACGAACCATGTGGTTCGTACCTCGCAATGACGAATATGTGGCAACCAGATAGGCAGGTATAATTTGTTATTGGCCATGATTGGCAGTGGCATTCGCTTAAGAAAAAAGTGTTGTCGTTGCGAATGTAGTGAAGCAATCCAGAGCATATTTATGCTCAAGGATCGATCTGGATTGCTTCGCTGTGCTCGCAACGACGAAAATTAAAACATCCTATTTTCTTAAGCGAATGCCATTGCCTGATGGGCTAATTTTTTTATTTTGGAATATATTGTCTATAATGAAGAGGTAAATACTTTATCTTTTTAGTTTGGAGAAAAAAATGGCTTCACAAGCTGGTATTGATTACCATGGTAATAACATGGATTTTAATGAAGAAGATCCTGAACTTACAGCCCATAAAAAAGATATTCGACGTAAATTAGAAGCTAGGCTGGATAAAAAGCGATTAAAAGAAGAATTAGAGGATTATGAAGGTGAGTTTGATGACGATTTTGAGTGGGCAGATATAGATAAATAATTTATATAATAATTAAAATTGGCTTTTGAAAACAAAACCGAGTATCTAGCAGAGTAAAAACCTCTTTTAACCTAGAAAAAGCAGTTGAGATCGTAGCGAGAATGACTAATGTGCTGAATTTTAAAGATTTTTTCATGTTTTCTTAACTTAATGGCTGTGCGCCTTCGCGGGAATGACAAAATCCTTAACTTAATGGCAGTGCCACTATGGTGAGTTAAAAAAACATGAAAAAATCTTTAAAATTCAGTGCAGTAGGCATTCGTAGTAGAGCTCAACTGCTTTTTCTAGGTTTAACCGTTATATTACTTTTTTTGTTCAATTAGGTTGTTGATAATAAACATGAAATTATTTGATTGTTCGCAGCAGGAAATTCTAGTAAAGATAAATTATTAATATTTTCCCAAATCAGATCTTGTTGTTTTTCCTTGCATATAGGATTGCCTGTATATCCTGTTACTAAATAAACAATAAATGAATATGAAACATCTTCGTAATGATGAAAAAATTTATCCAAAAATTTATATTCCTTTACTATAATACCTAATTCTTCTTGTAGCTCTCTGGCAAGAGCTACAGTATAATCTTCATTATCTTCAACTTTGCCGCCGGGAAACTCCCACATATTTGGGTGAGTTCCACTACCAGATCTTTTCGTAATAAGGACTTGATTATATTTATTTAAGACGACACCAACTACTATGTGCATTAAGTATTTAAAGCTCCATGGCAATTTTTATATTTTTTTCCAGAACCACAGTTACAAGCATCGTTACGACCCAGCTTTTTTTCTTTTCTAATAAACTGTAGTGGTTGAAAGTCATTTTTATCATCATTGGTATTTAGATTAGAGTCACTATCATCGTGAATCAAATTTAAGTTCATTGTTGATTCAGAAGACTTTCTTATTTCCTCAAGCTCATTTACATCTTCTTCTGTGCTAATTTCAACAGATGAATGAAATTTAATAATTTCATATTTTAATTCAATTAACATATTAGTAAATAATTCGAAAGACTCTCGTTTGTACTCTTGCTTAGGGTCCTTTTGAGCATATCCACGCAAATGAATACCTTGCCTTAAGTAATCCATAGCTGATAAATGTTCACGCCAGTGATTATCCATAGCTTGTAAAATAATAGATTTCTCAAATTGAGCTAAGACTTCTCTGCTAAGACGTTGTTCTTTTTCCTTATATATTTTTACAAATAAATCAATTATTAGTTTTTTAATTTGATCTATTTGAATTAAATGATCCTCATCAATCCATTTCTGAATAGGAGCTTCTACTCTAAAATCTTCACTTAAAGCTTGAGTAAGTCCGGGAATATCCCATTGATCTTCTAAACTTTCTGGTGGGAGATATATGTCAACTAAATTTTCAATCACATCTATTTGCATGTTTTTAATAACTTCAATTGGATCATCCATATTCATTATTTCTGCGCGCTGCGAATATATAACCTTTCTTTGGTCATTAGCTACGTTATCATAACCTAGCAACTGCTTTCTTATATCAAAGTTATGTCCTTCTAATTTACGTTGAGCATTTTCTATTGCTTTCGTTATTAGTGAATGTTCAATTGGTTCACCAGGCTCCATACCTAATTTTCGCATAATTGCAGAAACTCGCTCTGATGCAAAAATTCGCATTAGATTGTCTTCTAGTGATAAATAGAAACGAGAACTACCTGGGTCACCTTGTCTACCAGCTCTACCTCGTAACTGATTATCAATTCTACGAGACTCATGTCTTTCTGAACCTATTATTCTTAACCCGCCGGCTTTCATTACAGTTTCATTCCGCTCTTTCCAGGTATTTTTAATTTCATTTATTTTATCTTGGGAAGAGGATTCTTTATGAATTTCAAGTTCAGAAGCAATGCTACCACCAAGAACAATATCTGTACCGCGTCCAGCCATATTAGTTGCAATGGTAACAGCACCAGGTCTGCCAGCTTCGGCGATAATATGCGCTTCTTTTTCATGAAATTTGGCATTTAACACTTGGTGTTTAATTTTTGCTTTATTTAATAGATTACTTAATATTTCTGATGACTCAATAGATACAGTCCCAACAAGTACAGGCTGATTGCGTTCAATACATTCCTTAATATCTTTAATTATTGCTGAATATTTATCGCTTTGAGTAAGGTAAATTAGGTCAGCTTCATCTCTTCGAATCATTGGCTGATTTGTTGGAATAACTACAACTTCAAGATTATAAATTTGTTGAAATTCATATGCTTCTGTATCAGCAGTACCAGTCATGCCAGATAGTTTATTGTATAATCTGAAAAAATTTTGGAATGTAATGGAAGCTAGGGTGTGATTTTCACTTTGTATTTCTACGTTCTCTTTCGCTTCAACTGCTTGGTGTAATCCATCAGACCATCTTCTACCAGGCATAGTTCTGCCAGTATGCTCATCCACAATTACAACCTGATTATTTTGAATAATGTAATCAACATCTCTGTTGTACATGGTATTTGCACGAAGAGCCGCATTTATATGATGCATTAGCATAATGTTACTTGCATGATAAAGACTATCGCCTGGTTTAATAAGTTTAGCTTTTGTTAATAGTTCTTCAACATGCTGATGTCCTGCTTCAGTAAGATAAGCTTGTTTTTGCTTTTCATCGATTGTGTAATCACCAGGATTATCTTCATCATTTTGAATTTTTAGGTTTTTAATAAGTGAGTTTATAGTTAAATATAATGCTGAGCTATCTTCTGCTGCGCCAGAGATAATTAGAGGGGTTCTTGCCTCATCAATTAAGATAGAGTCAACTTCATCAATAATTGCAAAATTTAGTTTTCTTTGAACTTTGTCTTCATTTGCAAAAGCCATATTATCACGTAGATAGTCAAAGCCAAATTCATTATTTGTTCCATATAAAATGTCAGCGGCATAAGCTTTCTTTTTTTCTTCATGATTCATATCAGGGTAAATTACCCCAACAGTAAGTCCAAGTGCTTCAAATACAGGTTTCATCCATTCGCTATCGCGCTTTGCAAGGTAATCATTCACAGTAACTACATGAACACCATGTCCATCGATGGCATTTAAATAAGCTGGCAAAGTAGCGCTTAGTGTTTTACCTTCACCTGTACGCATTTCAGAAATTTTACCTTCATGTAGAACCATACCACCTATCATTTGGACATCAAAGTGCCTAAGCCTTAAAGTTCTTACTGAAGCCTCACGTACTAAGGCAAACGCTTCTGGTAATATGTCGTCTAAAGTTTCTCCATCGTTAAGACGAGATCTAAAGACATCTGTTCTTGCTTTAATTTCTTCTAATGTTAAGGATTGCATTTCCTTTTCAAAGAAATTAATAGTTTCTAACGATTTTTCCATGCGTCGCAAAGTTCTTTCATTACGACTTCCAAAAATTTTTTTCATTAACGTGCTTAGCATAAATCATCTACTTCCATTTTATATTTGCCGTATAATTTACTAAATATTTACTTGGTTGCCAATGAATACTTACATGACTTGGGTATTTATTATGGTTAATCTAAATATTCTTTATAATTATCTGAATTAGGAAAGTTTATAAATTGATTAAATTCAGATAGTTTAATTGATTCATTAGTCATAATGACGGAAGATTCATCCATTACTGATTCGCCAAATTTATATATAATTCTTTCATTCCCATCACAAGTGGCTAGATCTTGTTCTTTTGCTTTTTTGTTTATTGGGATATTTGCCGATTTATAGTTATCAATTATTTTTGTTCCATGTTTTTTTGTTAACATTTTCATTGTTTGAGTAGGAGATAAAATAAGTGCTGTTGCATTATTACCTCCAAAACCTTTTGAATTTATGATTGTTGCTAAAATCTCTGACCCATGCTCACCAACATAATAATCTTTGCGTAGAATATTTAAATTAGACTGATGTACATCTGAGGCAATATGATCAATGGTTTTAATACCAGGAATATAGCCATATTGCCAGACTCCTAATGCTGCAGCTAATTGATCTCCACCAGCAACACTAACTGAATGGCCAACATATGATTTGGTTGCTGAAACTGCCCATTTATCTATAGAAAAAGTTTTTGCGACTTCATTAATGATGTGACTTTCAGTTACGCGATTTTGTGGTGTGCCTGTTCCATGCACTTGAACATAAGTTTGCTTGATTCCTTTTTCACCTAAAAGGCTTTTAGCTAAAGCTGTAGCTTTAGCTACGGTAACATAGTTTCCTACTCCGGGACTTGCAATTGACTTTTTATTGGCATCAGCATTTATGAAAACATCAGGGACAGAACCATATATGTTCATTCCTAACTCTAATGCAAGTTCATCGTCCATTAAAACAAAAAATTGTACTGACTCTGCTAGAGTAAAACCAGTATTTGTAGAAAATGGTCGACAGGATCTTCGATTATTAGGCTCAGTTGTTCCGTCTAACTCACAAAGGCTTTCATCTGTAGCTAAAGCCCCCATAACTCTAAACCCATTTACAACATCAGGAACAACAGGTGCCTCAGCATTCCCGACAACAACAACCTTAGATTTTCCATATTGAATATCTATTATACCTTGGCGTAAATTATATAAAAATGAAGCGCATGCGCCAATATTATTCCCAGTTGTACCTATGCTGTTTAGTACATAACTATTTACAAAATCTGCCGGCATTTCTGGTAAAGATAAAGCCATAAGTTTAGAATTTAATCTTTCACCACATAATGGCTTTCCTATTAGACCAGCAAGTGAGTTTTCATCAATTTGTGCTAGAGCACTGCCAGCATATACTGAAACTTCATCTGGTTTAATATGTTCTAATATTTTGCTCCACTCTATACCAAGTGAGTTAAGTGCGTCAGAAGCACCATATATTGTAAGTTGTAAACCCCTAGGGTGATTTATAGATTGATATAGGTTACTTGGATCAAATCCTTCTGGTAGACATCCTCCGCTTGAGACAAGGCTTTTTGCTGTATCTGGGATTAGAATATTAAAAGGTGATTTTACATTTACTTTAATTTCATTATTGTTAAGATCTTCGATTTCACATATTTTTTCTAGATCTGCAGATAATTTAGACTTTTTCATTATAAATGAAGAAGTGTTATTTTCAATCGTTGCTTTATGGTGGAATATAACTTTTTCGGGGTTGAATCGAGTTATTTTACGTATTAGAGTACCATTTTTGATTTTAGATATATCGTCATCAGATAAAATTTTAGCATTTGATATTCCCATCCTTTTAGCTAGGTCCAGCCAAGTGTTATTCATTTCTGCAGGTGACAATGATTCACAAACCATTCTTTTATAACTATGAAAGCCTGAAGTGCGACCAGCGGCGTTAATTCCGCCTAAACCGACAATTACCGGTAATTTGCCCATATTCATCATACCTTAATTTTTTTAAACATAACTTCTGGGAATTTTAACAATTAACTCTGAATTATATAATATAATATAATCAATATAACTAAGAAAATAAGGGAATCCTAATTGACAAATCTCCAGCTGTCAACATTGCTTATTATCAATATCAGGGGCACCTCATAAAAAAAACATTTGCCGTCTTTGCGAACGAAGTGAAGCAATTGTAAGACCGATTTTCAATCGGAGATTTTATTTGGATTGCTTCGCTAACGCTCGCAAAGACGATTTTTATGTTTCATGAGGTGGCCCACTGCCATTAAGTTAAGAGGTAACCTATTGATTTAAAATAAAAATTATTTAATATAAGCATTTTTTAATAAGGATAAGAAATGCTTAAAATGGAATTAAAAAATAAATTTAGGTTTAATTAGACGTAATTAATTTGTTGTACTATATTTATACTATAGACAGTAAGTTATCAAATGGGCTCGACTACTGGTTATTTGCCAGGTTGAGGTAAATGCGCAGGCACTAATTGATTTTCAATTGGTGGCTTTCCGGGAGTATCCTGAGTAACGGGAGCCTGGAATTGGTGGCTGCTGTCTAATTAATTTGTTTTTTCTATTCATTTTTCCTGTAAATACAGTTATCTTATCCAACCTAGATTATAAGTTTAAATTAAATCATGTATATTGCCGGTGTAGATGAAGTAGGGCGTGGCCCTCTTGCGGGGCCTGTTATTACTGCAGCAGTAATATTAGAAACCCCAATTTCAGGTGTTACCGATTCAAAAAAATTATCAGAAAGCAAACGATTGTCTTTATCTGAAATTATTAAATCTTCAGCAAAGGCTTACGCATTTGGTAGAGCTGAAGCTTTTGAAATTGATGAAATTAACATTCATAATGCTACTTTGTTAGCTATGAAAAGAGCTATTTTAAATCTTCCAATTAAGCCAGATAAAGTTTTGATTGACGGAAAATTTATACCAGATATTGATATACCATGTGAGGCTATAATTAAAGGCGACTTAACTATTAATTCAATTAGTGCTGCATCTATTTTAGCTAAAGTTATGCGAGATAATGAAATGAGCTTAATGGAAAAAATGTATCCCGGTTATGGTTTTGCAAAGCATAAAGGTTATCCAACCAAAGAACATAGAATTGCTTTAGATAAACTAGGTCCAACGGCTATTCATCGAATGAGTTATTCGCCGTTAAAATAAGCAATTTTATGTGAACTAATCGACATAAGCATCCCAAAACTTGCTAAAAAAGTAAGCATGGATGAGCCACCGTAACTAATTAGTGGTAATGGTATTCCAACAACCGGCAAAATACCCATAACCATCCCTATATTTACAAAAGCTGATAAAAAAAATGTCATAGCTAAGCTTGCCGCTAATAGTTTAGCAAATGCTGTTTCAGCGTGTTTGGCAATATATAGGCATCTTAAAGAAATGATAGCTATCATTATTATTAGTAATGTTGAACCTATAAAACCCAGCTCTTCTCCACTTACCGCAAAAATGAAATCAGTTGCATGCTCTGGTAGGAAATTTAAATGGGATTGACTGCCACTTAACCAACCCTTACCCAAAGCCCCACCAGAACCAATTGCTATTTTTGATTGAATAATATGATAACCTGCCCCTAAAGGGTCATGTTCTGGATTTATTAATGTATATATTCTCTGCTTCTGATAGTCATGCAGAATATTCCATAATAATGGTGTTGCCGAAATTATTGGTAGTGTTACTACTAGAAAAGTCTTAATTGAAATTCCAGCTACAAAAATAACACATAATCCCGCCATGATAACCATGATTGCTGTACCTAAATCTGGTTGTTTTGCAATTAGTAAGGCTGGAATAAATATTATTAAACAAGCGATAATAAATGATTTAAAATCAAGAGGAGAAGATTTTTGTTCTAAGTACCACGCACTCATCATTGGCACAGCTAATTTCATAATTTCAGATGGTTGAAACCGAACAAATCCTAAGTCTAACCATCGCTGAGCTCCTTTGCCAACTTTTCCGATTAACATAACTGCTATAAGTAAAATCAAACCGAAAGCATATATCCAAGGAGCCCATAACTTATACTTATGAGGTGGAATAAATGTAAATAAAATCATAACAGAAGATGCCAAAAGTAATCTGAATGATTGCCTGCAAATCATATTAATATTTTCATTTGAAGCACTATATAAAATAACTAACCCTAGAAAAATTAGAATAATTAGTAAACTTAGCAGAGGCAAATCAAGATAGAAATAATTTTTACGGAAATTATAGGTTGGTTTTAAATTAGTTATATTCATTTTGGTTTAGTTCTCCTAAGATTTGAGGATATATTTCAAAATAACTATCGAGAATTTGTCGCGCAATGAAAGCCGCTTTATCATTATTTTCAGCAAGAACAGCAATAGCAACCTTTGGATCTTCAACTGGTGCGAAAGCAACAAATAGAGAATGATCTCTTAGTTTCGCTGAAACATCGGAATAATTTTGTTTTGAGTTTTGACTAAGTGAAAAAACTTGGGCAGTTCCAGTTTTTGCGGCTACTGTATATGGGGAATTGTTACCAAATCTACGGCCGCCTGTTCCTTCAGGTCTTGTTATTACCATGCGCATAGCATCTGCAATTATCTCCCAATTTTTATTATCAGTTAATTTAACCGGATACTCTTCAATTGGCTTAAAATTAATTTTTTTGTTGTTATATGCTAGTGAGTTTAGTAGATGGGGTCGATAGCGTTTTCCTTGCATTGCAATACTAGCTGTGGCATTAGCAAGTTGTAATGGGGATACCAACATAAAACCTTGGCCTATAGCTGTAATTAATGTATCACCAGGATACCAAGATATTCCTGTTTTTTGTTTTTTCCAATACGGACTTGGAATTATACCAGCAGCTTCTTCGGTTAAATCTACATGAGAGAGCTGCCCAAACCCAAATTTACTAAGCATTTCTTCCATTACATTTATACCAATTTTATTGCTTAGTTGATAAAAAAATGTGTCGCATGAAACAGTAATTGCTCTTTTTACATTAGTTAATCCATGTCCTGTGTGTTTCCAACAGCGATAAGCACGTTTAACATTAGGTAGTCTAAACCAACCTGGATCGAATACATTAGATTTTTCATCGATATAATTTTTATCTAGACCTGCAAGAGCTACAAAAGGTTTCACTGTAGATGCAGGTGGATACAATCCCCTTACTGCGCGATTAAAAAGAGGCCTATCAATTTCATTGGATAATACTTTATAGTCGGCATTACTTATTCCGTTAACAAATAAATTTGGATTAAAGCTTGGCGAACTAGTCATAGCTAAGATATCGCCATTTTTAACACTTATTAAAACCGCAGCCCCACGAATTCCATCAAATGCTTTATATGATGACTCTTGTAATCGAGCATCAATAGTTAAATATATTTTTGCTCCAGAAATCGGAGGTTGTTTATTAATAACTCTAACCGTTCTTCCATTAACATTTGTTTCAATTTGTTGATAACCAACTTCACCATGTAGTTTATCCTCATAGTATTTTTCAATACCTGATTTTCCTATAAAGTTTGTACCTCTGTAATTTGATTCAACTATTTGATTTAAATCGTTTGTGTTTATTCTAGAAACATAACCTAATAAGTGCGCTGTAATTTTACCTAGAGGATAATTACGTATTGAAACAGCTTTTATATTTGCCCCAGGAAATTTGTATTGGTCACTAGCAAAGGTTGCAACTTCTTCTTGGGTTAATTTTAGTTTTAACGTGATTGGATCATAAGCGTGACTGCGCTTTTTAGTTGCATAAAATTTTTCAATGTCTTCCTCATTGATAGAAGGAATAATTTCTTGAAGTTTTTTAATAGTTTGTGATAGATTTTGGGTTCTCTCGGGAATAACTTCTAAAGTATATACAGGAATATTCTCAGCTAATACTATCCCATTTTTATCATAAATAATTCCTCTGGATGGAGGAATTGGAATTATGCTCATCTGATTTTTTAGAGATAGGGTGGCATAGCGCTTAAATTGTGAAAATTGTAAATACGCCATTCTTAGCAATAAACCAAAAGATAAAATAATTAATAATGCGGCCATCATTACTAATCTAAAATTCTGAACAAATTCTTTGGTTTGTACAGGATTACGTTTTTTAGGCTGGCGATACTTTCTCATTTATATTTATTTTATCCTGCCAAAGACCTTCGATATTATAAAAATCACGAGTTTCAGGAATCATAATATGTAAAATGCAGTCATCGAGGTCGACCAAAATCCATTCTCCGCTATCAACACCAGAAAGGTGTGATACAGAAAATCCACTTTTCTTCATTACTGGGATAATATGATTGGCTATAGCTTTAACATGCCTTGAGGCACGACCACTACATATAATCATGTAGTCTGTTATGGTTGTTTGATTTCTAACATCTATAATGGAAATATGAGAGGCTTTGATGTCTTCTAGAGCATTAATCAAAACAGATAATTGCGGTGTAATATTCTGCATAAAGTAATTAAATCATTAAAAAATGAAGATTATAACAGGAAATAGTAAAGTTAACAAAAATTTGATATTATAAACCAGGATTCGTAGCTATGTTCCCTTGGTTGCTTCGTACCTCGCAATGACGAAATTATTGTAAGTCATTTAAGTTATGTAAAAATTAACATTTTTCTTGAACAGCCATGTGTTCTGCAAAACACTATACATGCGTATTGACAATAATTTTTTCTCAAATTGATTATTTTACAAAAATTATATTTTATCAAGGTGCTGCAGTTTTATGACGGATTTTTATCAAGATTTTACTAAAAGAAGAACTTTTGCCATTATCTCACACCCAGATGCTGGTAAAACTACTGTAACTGAGAAGTTACTCCTTTTTGGAGGAGCTATTCAGTTAGCGGGAACAGTAAAGGGAAGAAAATCTACAAGACACGCAAAATCTGATTGGATGGAAATGGAAAAGGAAAGAGGAATTTCCATTACAACATCTGTAATGCAGTTTATTCATAATAATCATGTCATGAATCTTTTAGATACACCAGGGCATGAGGACTTTTCTGAGGATACGTACCGTACATTAACAGCGGTTGACTCAGCATTAATGGTTATAGATGTTGCCAAAGGTGTTGAAGATAGAACTGTAAAATTAATGGATGTTTGTCGTCTAAGAGATACTCCTATTATGACTTTTATCAATAAACTTGATAGAGAAGGTAGGTCACCAATTAATTTATTAGATGAAGTGGAAAAAGTTTTAAAAATAAAATGTTCACCAATAACTTGGCCAATAGGCATGGGTAAACGTTTTAGAGGTATCTATCACATTCAAAAAGATCAGGTATTTTTATATCAGTCAGGCAAGAACTCTTTAAAACAAGATGCGAAAGTAATTTCTGGTTTAATGAGCCCAGAACTAACTACTGAATTAGGTGATTTAGCAGATGAATTACGTGATGAAATGGAGCTAGTAAAAGGGGCGTCGCATGATTTTGATTTATCCGAATACTTATCCGGTAAATTAACACCTGTATATTTTGGTTCAGCAATAAATAATTTTGGTATAAAAGAATTATTGGATGATTTTGCAAGTTTTGCTCCAAGTCCTATTGCTAGGGAAACAACGCAAAGGATTGTAAATCCAAATGAAAATAAATTTTCTGGATTTGTATTTAAAATTCAAGCAAATATGGACCCTAAACATAGAGATAGAATAGCTTTTTTACGAGTTTGCTCTGGTAAATTTGAAAAGGGTATGAAAATTAATCATTTGCGCATAGGCAAAGATGTGCAGATTTCAAACGCATTAACTTTTATGGCAGGCGATAGATCACAGGTAAGTTTTGCCTTACCAGGAGATATAATAGGCTTACATAATCATGGCACTATTCGCATAGGTGATACATTTACCGAGGGAGAAAAACTACAATTTAAAGGCATCCCGAATTTTGCTCCTGAGCTATATAGATTAGTAAGATTAAAAGACCCATTAAAAAATAAAGCATTAATTAAGGGATTAATAGAACTTTCTGAAGAGGGAGCCACCCAGGTTTTTAGGCCATTAAACAGTAATGACTTAATTTTAGGAGCGGTTGGGGTACTGCAGTTTGATGTTGTAGCTCATCGGTTAAAGCATGAGTACAAAGTAGATTGCGGATACGATGTAATAAATATAGCCGCAGCTAGATGGGTGTATTGTAATGACTCAAAAATTCTTGCGGATTTCAAAGTTAAAGCATATGATAATTTAGCTCTTGATGGAAGTGGGGCATTAATATATTTAGCTCCAACTAGAGTTAATTTATCAATGACTGAGGAAAGAAATCCAAAGATTAGATTTTTATCTACTAGAGAATGGTCTGATGAGATTTAGACCACTGCCAGTAAGTTAAGAAAAACACTGTCATTCCCGCGAAGGCTTGAATCTATTTCTAAGCAGGCACAGTGCCACTTTAGGGATAGATTCCAGCCTTCGCGGGAATGACAAAATCCATTAACTTAATGGCAGTGGAGATTTAGACAGAAGAGGAAAAAAATGACTTTAGATCCATTGGTTTTAGCGCGAATTCAATTTGCATGTAATATTACTTTTCATATTTTATTTCCTGTTATAAATATTGCAATGGCGTGGATTTTGTTGTTTTTTAAAACAAAATATAATTTGACAAAGCAGCAATTTTGGATGGATGCATACTTATTTTGGACTAAAATATTTGCTTTGGGATTCGCTATTGGAATAGTAACCGGTGTTGTCATGTCATTCCAATTTGGAGCAAATTGGCCTGGATTTATGGGAACAGTTGGTGATGTGGCAGGTCCTTTACTTGCCTATGAAGTATTGACTGCATTTTTTTTAGAGGCAACTTTCTTAGGTGTGATGTTATTTGGGTTTAGCCGCGTATCAAATAAGGTACACACTATTGCGACAATTGCTGTAGCTATTGGAACTACTTTATCTGCATTTTGGATCCTTGTGCTTAATAGTTGGATGCAAACTCCAGCTGGATATAGCATGATTAATGGACGCGCACATGTGGATGATTGGTTTGCTGTAATTTTTAATCCATCATTTCCTTATAGATTTTCACATATGCTGTTAGCGTCTGGGGTTACCGCTGCATTTTTGTTGGCTGGTGTTTCAGCTTATCGTTGGTTACGTAATGATAGGAAGCAAGATGTGTTTGCTTCATTAAAAGTAGGGGTATATTTAGCTGCTATTTTAGTTCCTCTACAAATATTTGTTGGTGATTTGCATGGTTTGAATACCCTGAAATATCAACCACAAAAAATAGCAGCGATCGAGGCTCTTTGGAATACTGAAAAAGGAGCATCTTTGGTTATTTTTGCCATACCAAACGAAAAAACCAAGAAAAATGATTATGCTATTGAGGTACCTAAAATCGCAAGTTTATTATTAACACATAAATTAAATGGTGAAGTCAAAGGTATTACAGACTTTGGTGATAATCATCCGCCAGTAGCTGCTGTATTCTGGAGCTTTAGAATTATGGTTGGAGTAGCTATATTAATGTTACTTACTGCGTGGACTGGTGTGCTACTAATAAGAAGAACTGCTCCACCAAAATTATTTTTAAAGATTATGCAATATATGACTTTCTCAGGATGGATAGCTACCTTAGCTGGTTGGTATGTTACAGAAATTGGTAGACAACCATGGATAGTACAAGGAGTATTATCAGTAAAAGATGGATCTGCTCCAGTTGCTAGACATTTATTAATTTCATCTCTTTCAATGTATCTTTCTATATATTTAATTTTGCTGGTTTCTTTTGTTTCCACTGTATTTTATATGGCCAGGAAGCAGAAAGATGATAAATTTGATTTAGAGTACCAAGCTTCCGGGAAAGCTATGGTAAATATACTTACTCATAAATAGCTAAGGATAATAATATGACATTATTAACAAATGCAAGTTGGTTACCTTTAGTCTTTGCAGGTTTAATTGGCTTGGCCGTTTTAGTATATGCTGTTTTAGATGGATATGATCTTGGTGTTGGTATTTTGATGAAATTTACTAATGATGAGACTGAACGCAATAAAATGATTGCTTCTATAGGTCCATTTTGGGATGCGAATGAAACTTGGCTTGTCCTGGGTATAGGATTGTTATTAGTAGCTTTTCCTGTTGCATATAGTATAGTGCTTAGAGAATTGTATATGCCATTTACTGTGATGTTATTTAGTCTTATGATGAGGGGTGTGGCTTTTGATTTTCGAACAAAAGCAAAGACAGAATATCGTGAGTTTTGGAACAATGTTTTTTTCTATGGATCGCTACTCATGTCATTTTCGCAAGGATATATTCTTGGAAAATATATTATTGGATTTGAAACAGGTCTATACCAGACATTATTTGCCATATTTGTTGGATTATCAGTAGTATCTGCTTATAGTTTAATAGGCGCTAGTTGGTTAATTATGAAGTCCGAATCATTTTTGCAGAAAAAAGCTATTTTATGGGCTAGAAAAGCTCTTTTTTTAACCGCTTTGGGCATAGTAATTATTTCATTAATTACACCTATTATTAGTCTACGCATTTTTAATATTTGGTTTGTTTTTCCAAATGTATTGCTGCTTGGAGCTATATTATTTATTACCATAGCCTTAATCGGTGCTTTACAGTTATTACTTAGAAACCTACCTCAAGATCAGGATAAATTGTGCTGGTTACCGTTTACAACAACGATTGGAATATTTATTTTATGTTTTCATGGCTTGGCTTATAGCTTTTACCCCTATATTATTCCAGGTAGAATAAGTGTTTACGATACAATTACGTCAAATGAATCTTTGGCCATCATGTTAATTGGCGCATTAATTGTATTGCCATTTTTGATAGCATATACAGCTTTTGCTTACAAAATATTTTATGGAAAAACTAAAGATCTTAGTTATAATTAGTTATGCAAGAAGTCTACTCAACATTCCACTGCCATTAAGTTAAGAAAAACACTGTCAAAATCCTTAACTTAATGGCAGTGACTCAACACTCGGGTTGATTTACGCTTGCTGCAAGACCTCCAAGAGAAGTTTCTTTATAGATATCTTTCATATCTTCACCAGTTCTTTTCATTGTTTTAATTACCGTATCCAACGAGACTTTGCTTGACTCACCATCTTCCATCAAAGCGAGTCTTGAAGCATTAACTGCTTTAACTGCTCCCATAGCATTTCTTTCAATACATGGAATTTGTACAAGCCCCATAACTGGGTCGCAGGTTAAACCTAGATGATGCTCCATAGCAATTTCTGCTGCATTTTCAACTTGTAAGACAGTTCCATCGAGAACTGCAGTTATAGCAGCGGCAGCCATTGATGATGCAACTCCTACTTCTCCTTGGCAGCCAACTTCTGCGCCTGAAATAGAAGCATTTTTTTTATACAAAATTCCAATCGCAGCAGCGGTAAGAAAGAAGTTATACATATCTTCATCTGATGTTTTATGAAAGGCATCTTTACAATATTGGAATACAGCGGGAATAATTCCCGCGGCTCCATTGGTAGGGGATGTTACAATTCGTCCTCCAGCAGCATTTTCTTCATTTACAGCAATAGCGTACATATTAAGTCTATTCATAATATCAGCACTTTCATATTTAGATTTAATACCTTCATTAGCTGTTATTTTTTTATATAGATTTGGAGCTCTTCTTTTTACATGAAGCCCTCCTGGCAAAGTCCCAGAATGATGGCAGCCATTTTCGATGCATTGCTCCATTACTGATGCTATTTTTTTTATTCCAAATTGTATTTCATCTACTGAAAACCAGGATTTTTCATTTTCAAACATAAGTTCTGAAATTGAGATATTATTTTCTTTGCATAAACTCAGTAATTCTTTACCAGAATTAAATGGCAATGGTACTTGGCTTCTTTCTTCCTTTTTATTTTCAAATTCCTCCGCTGTTAGAATAAATCCGCCACCAATCGAATAATATGTTTCTTTAAATAATTGATTATTTTTATTATCATAAACTGATAAAATAAGACCATTTGTGTGTTTGGGAAGGATTTCTTTTTGATAAAATACTAAATCTTCAGTTTCATTAAATTTTATTTCTTTTTTTGATGCTAAGTTTATAATTTTATTATTTATTATTTCTTCCATTCTTGGAACCATATTTGTTGGTTCAACAGTTTCTGGATTAAATCCTTCTAGGCCATTCAATATGGCTCGGTCAGTTGCATGTCCTTTTCCTGTAAGCGCAAGAGATCCATAAAGTTCAATTTTAACTCTATCTACTTTGGGTAATAAATTATTTTTATCTATTATTTTTAAAAATTCGTTTGCTGCTTTCATAGGACCAACGGTATGTGAGCTAGATGGCCCTATACCTATTGAAAATATATCAAATACACTGATACTCATATTAATTTTCCTTATAAAAGACTTTATGTAATTTCAATTTTTCTTTTTAGCATAAATTTTTTTAAAAACCTAGCGATCATTAACATTATAGCCCCTAAAATACAAGTAATTAGTCCCATATTAAAATAGTATTTTTTGTAAATTAAGAGAGTTTCTAATGGAGATGTAATATGCTCTGGAAATGCGACCAGTGATGCTAATCTACCAGAAATTGTGTTAGAAAGAGAGCTACCTAACATCCACACACCCATAGCAAAAGCAAGATTTTTCTTGTCACAATACATACCTATCATACTTAACCCTATCGCACTTACCCATAATTCACCTATTGTTATCATTATGTAAGTTATAGCAATATAATTACCATTTACTATTCCATTTTCTGCATGAGCAGAAACAAAATTCATTAATAGGAGGGCTAAGCCAGATATTAACGTACCGCAAGCGAATTGATATGGAACTGTAAATCTAGGAAATGCCCTATAAAACTTAGGCAATTGAAATCCTATAGCAATAATCAAAATTGGGTTTAACATTTGGTATTGGGCTGGCGAAACTGTAAAGCCAAGTAAATTATAATTAGAATTGAATTTTGCAAATAGAATTAAGGTGCTGTTCATTTGATTATATATTATAAAAAATATAATAGATTCAATGATTAAAATGAATGCTACTAATTGTTTGTATTTTGCACCATCATCTAGTTTTAAAGTTCTTACAAGAAACCAAGTAATTCCAGCAATACACCCAATCCCAATTAAGAATGTAGCAATTTTTGTGTGTGAATATGCAAATAATGTAAATAAATATACACAAATGAAATAAAATAATAAGCGATATTTTACATTGTTTGGTAATTTCTTTTTATCCTTTCCCCAGGCTACATTGTCATAAATTTTATATTGATAAGCAAAGTTTAAAGCAGCGATTGATTTGCCTACAAAAGTTAAAGTGAGAACTGATAAAGGACCATATTTGCTTTCAAATAGCTGAGGGGCAATAATAGTTGCAAGCAAAGCTCCTATATTAATAGACATATAATAATATGTCATGGCTGACTTAGCTTTAATCGCATCTTCAGAATTAATATGGCTAACCATAGTAGATGCTGTGCCTATTAGTAATGAATTAGATGCGGGAATTAAAGCATATGTAGCAATAAAAAAAATATTTTCATAAGTTGCGATAGTATATCCACTTAACATAACTAATAGATATCCAATCGCTAATAAAATACTGCCTATTAAAATACTTCGCCTTACTCCTAAAACTTGGTCTGCCATATAACCACCTAATATTGGCATAAGATAGCCAGTAGCGTGGCTAATACCGATAAAAGCATAAGCTGCAGCTTGATTATAACCTAGCCCATGAGAAATAAAAGGTCTTGTTAGAAATAATATTAGTATTGTATTTAAGGAATATGATGAAAACTGGCTCCAAAAGGTAATCATAATAATATTAGTTGTTTGTTTGACTTTTAGGTTGTTAGTCAATGATTCGCTCATATTTTATTTCCTATTCCTGGGGTAAT
>MHBB01000059.1:0-1030 GCA_001803185.1 Legionellales bacterium RIFCSPHIGHO2_12_FULL_35_11 | reverse complement strand
ACTGACACAAAAATAACGTCGTCAAAAAAAACTTCAGATTGTGACCGCGCGCAGTATAGTAAAAACGCCAAGTACAGATTGATTTAACTTTAAAAGGTATTCAACCTAGAAAAGCAGTTGAGCTCTACTACGAATGCCTACTGCACTGAATTTTAAAGATTTTCTCACCATAGTGGTGACTATGCCTTCGTCAAAAAAACATGAAAAAATCTTTAAAATTCAGTGCAGTAGGCATTCCGCTACGAGCCAAACTGCTTTTTCTAGGTTCAATATTGATGCAACTATTATAAAATAGCAATAGCTTATTGTTATTTTTCTTTTCTAGGGAAATCCCCTAGAAGAGTTAATTGTTAGATAAATTAGGCGAATTATCATTTATTGGGGGATTAATTGCAGATAAATGCTCTCTACATAAACTAGCTAACTTATTATTTCCTGTAAGTTCAAACAATTCTTTAGCCGCTTTAAGCGATTTTTCTGAATCTCTAAGTATCTCAAGCGCGAACTCGCGGTATCTATATTTATTACTCCATGGCGCTAGCTTTTTGTACAACTCTATCCCAATATTCATTAGTTTGGTTGCAATCACATTTCTATTGTCAATAGATGTTTTACTTTTTACATCGATATCGTTTACTAAATCCCCTTGTATTTTTTTAAATCTTTCTCTTAATTCTATTATTTTCATTTTATAGCTACCTTCAAGAAAATGTATAGAATTAAGGCTTGTAAATTTTCCTAGAGAAAATAAATTATTTATAGAGCTTGGGGTACTGGTTTCAGTAAAAAAAAGATGGCGCGCTGGCTTTGGTTTGGGGCTTAAATTAATATTCGTATTATTATTTTTATTTGGGGTCCGTTTTTGTTTTGTCATAGTAACCTCTAATAATTTTATATTTGCTTATTGATTGCTCAATAATTATTTCGCTCATTCATTATATAGACATATATTGTGTTGTACAATATATTTTTAATGGGCGAATTGCCTCAAAACAAATGTTACCGAAAGTAGGAAATTTTTGATTCGTTG
>MHBB01000058.1 GCA_001803185.1 Legionellales bacterium RIFCSPHIGHO2_12_FULL_35_11 | reverse complement strand
TGTTCAATTAATTCTTCACGCGTTCCGGTTGTTCCGGAAATTGCAAGAATACGTCCATTTTTGCGATAATGATCCACAAAATCTTTACAAGATCGCGTATCTACAAATAACATTTCACTATCAATCGGAAATAAATCTTGGCTATTAAGGTTTAATTTAGCAGACAAAAATTGCTGCACTCCGTCACTAAATGTAGCGCCATTTTGCGGGTTATTTTGAATCAATGGGACGGCAACAGCCACTATTCTTTTTATGCCGTCAATTTTTCGTTCTTCATGAGCAATAATGAAATCTTGTCCGGCAATTTTTTGATCAGCAATGCATGCTGCATTTAGCCATTGATCAAATTTTTTGTCAGTGATTGTTTTTAATTGGTTACGTTGTTGAATGTTATTGGCTTTTTCATATAAATAAATTTTAAGTTCGCGGATGTCATCTTCACTAGTCCAAACTAATTTTCCATTTTGAGTCTTTAAATTTCTAAATTCAGGCTTATTGATAAATTCATTAATTAACGGATAAATCCAAGCATACGGATTCATCCCGCCATCACTATCAATAGCGTTCATTGCATAATTAAAACTGGTTTTATCATCCAATATGGTGAAATCCGACTCATCAAGAATCAAATCGTTGGCTAATGTATTTCCGTGTTGATCATGTTTTAGATCTTCACCTTCTATGCGGGCGCGTGAACTATAGATGGACAAATCTGCTACGGTTGAATAATTAATTCCACCTACCTTGTAAGTACCTATCTTAGAATCGGATCTTACTACTGAAGATTCAATACCCATAGAATCAAAAAAATTAACCGCACCCTTTTGATAATAATCTTGCAATACTAAATCACGATTGGCAGTACAAACATCTACAGTCACAGTGCCGTGATTAATCCACTGCCATACGGCAAGTAGAGCCGTGGTAATGCTTTTCCCTTCACCAGTATCAATTTCCATCAATAAATTATTAGGATGGCGCATTGATAATAATAAAGAGGCTATTTGGGTAACGCGTGGAAATTTGCCTGTACTGCGAAAATATAGTTCACGCATCACCGCTAATAAAATTAATTGCATACGTTCGGTTTCTAAATTATCCTTGCTATGCAATTGATCAATTAGATAATTGCTGTATTCATGCAAGTCAGAGCGCGAAGCTTGTGTTAAATTAACGCATTTCCTCTCTCCTATAAATACTGGCATATCTTTGCCTATTGAATTGATATAAATAAGTTTTTGCGTAAAATCAAATTGATCTTGGGTATTAAAATCGGTTGTTCCCAGAATATCTTTAATTTGAGTTGTAACCTGAAGCACATGCTCTGTTGAAAATTGACGCTCAATCTCTTGCGGTGAACAACGACCACTCATAGGATCCAGATCAAATCTTTGAATATATTTCCGTATTTGTTCTTGCTCTTGGTTAAGATTATTTAATAGCTGTTGTAAAGGAGGGCATGGGAGATATTGGAACAACGGTGCAATCTGCGTCACTAGAGTCGGGTTATTATCGAATTGACATTGTAATTGCTGCAATTGTTCTAGCGTGATAGTTTGATCCGAGGAATATTGCAGCATTATGGTCAACCATTCGCGTATATTATCTTTAGGGATCCCGCGCAACAGTGTTTGAATTAATGGTGTCCCTTCGGCAAGCCTGTGTGACAACCAGTATATCCACCTATAAACTGATTTCTCATATCTTTTGAAGAGGAATCACATCAATGCAAATAACA
>MHBB01000057.1 GCA_001803185.1 Legionellales bacterium RIFCSPHIGHO2_12_FULL_35_11 | reverse complement strand
CGCTGCGCTCCTCGCAATGACGGCATCGTTGAATTGACCGCAGTTTTAATCACACCCTCATTAGCAAGAAGACTATTGATTTATGAGTTTTGCTTGGTATAATGTTGTTTTACGAGTAGATTATGTCGAAAAATATAGTAGTTGTCGGCACTCAATGGGGTGACGAAGGTAAAGGTAAGATTGTTGATTTATTAACAAAAAATGCAAAATTAGTAGTTCGATATCAGGGTGGTCATAATGCTGGCCATACTCTCAAAATTAATGGTAAACAGACCATTTTACATCTAATTCCATCTGGCATACTGCATGATAACGTTAAATGCCATATTGGTAATGGAGTAGTTGTTTCTCCTGATTCATTGATATCTGAAATTAAAGAACTAGAAGAGAAAGGCGTTGATGTTAGATCTAGACTCTTAGTTAGCAGAGCTTGCCCATTAATTTTACCATGCCATGTTGCTTTAGATAAGGAGCGTGAGCAGAAAATGCTTGGCTCAGCCATTGGCACTACTGGGCGTGGGATTGGCCCTGCATATGAAGATAAAGTTGCGAGAAGAGCTCTTAAAATTAGTGACTTATTGCATAAAGATAGGTTTCAGGAAAAGCTAAAAGAATTATTAGATTACCATAATTTTGTCCTTACTAACTATTATCATTCTGAGCCAGTCAGTGAACAGGAAATTCTTGATAAATTCGATTTTTGGGCTAAAGAAATATCACCATTGATTGCTGATACTACTACTCTTTTGCATCAGCATCGTAAGAATCAAGACATGATTTTATTTGAAGGTGCTCAAGGGGTGTATTTAGATATTGATCATGGCACATATCCATTTGTTACCTCTTCTAATACTTGTGTTGGTAGTGTTACAAATGGCAGTGGTTTTGGTCCACTGTATTTGGATTATGTTTTAGGAGTAACCAAAGCATATACAACTCGCGTTGGCGGAGGACCTTTCCCAACTGAGTTAAAAGATGCAGTTGGGCAGCATTTGGGTGAGAAAGGCAATGAAGTTGGCGCTACAACTGGTCGTACTAGAAGATGCGGCTGGTTTGATGCAGTATTATTAAATCGTTGTATTGAGTTGAATAGCATAACGGGTATTTGTTTGACTAAACTTGATGTTTTAGACGGATTAGATACACTTAAAATAGCTGTAGCTTACAAGGACTCTTCTGGCACTATTTTAAATAGTCCGCCACAAGATGCTGCTGATTTTAGTGATTTAGAGCCGGTATATGAAGAAATGCCTGGTTGGAAAGAGTCAACAGCAGATATTACTGTGATTGATCAATTGCCAGCTAATGCATTAGCATATATTAGAAGGATAGAAGAAATTTTGCAGATTAAAGTTGCGATGTTATCTACTGGCCCAGAAAGAAATTCAACAATTTTTTTAGACAATTTATTGGGACGACCCTGATGTGTAATGTTATTTTATAGTCAGCTTTACACCTAAGTTTCAGTGAAAAATTGAGGGGTGAAACGAATGGAACTCGTGTCAGGTAATACAGCATTTCCAAGTATTTTTGAACCTTTGGATTTAGGTTTTACTCAAATTAAAAATCGCATAATTATGGGTTCTATGCATACAGGACTTGAGGAAGATAAGAAAAACTTTAGCCGACTTGCAGAATTCTATAAAGAGCGTGCGCAGGCTGAAGTAGGTTTGATTGTAACAGGAGGTTTTTCTCCTGATAGAGCAGGCAGACTTAAAAGTCAGGCAGCAAAGTTATCCTTAAAATCAGAATCAGCTATGCATGAGCTTGTTACTAATACAGTGCATGATGCTGGGGGCAAAATAGTTTTGCAAATATTGCACTCTGGTAGATATGGCGCCCACCAATTTATTCTTGCTCCTAGTAGGATAAAATCTCCAATAAGTTATTTTACACCATGGGCGATGAGTCAACGCAGAATTGTTAAAACAATTGAGCATTTTGCAAGGTGCGCTAAATTATCGCAACAGGCAGGATATGATGGCGTAGAAATTATGGGTAGTGAAGGTTATTTGATTAACCAATTCCTAGCTAAGCACACCAATCACAGAACTGATGAGTGGGGAGGCAATTTTACAAACAGAATGCGCTTCCCTTTAATGATAGTTAATAGAATAAGGGAAGTAGTTGGTAAAGAATTTATTATTATATTTCGGTTGTCGGTATTAGATTTGATTAATGACGGTAGTAGTTGGAAAGAAGTTGTTCGCTTAGCTAAGGAACTTGAGAAATCAGGAGTCAATTTAATCAGCACCGGGATAGGTTGGCATGAATCGCATATTCCAACGATTGCATCTATGGTTCCAGATGCAGCTTTTGTTGATGTGGCAAAAAATTTAAAAGCAGAAATCAAAATCCCAGTTATTGCAAGTAATCGAATTAATTCGCCTGAAATGGCAAATAAGTTAATCCAAAATAATTACTGCGATATGGTGTCAATGGCAAGACCATTTTTGGCTGATCCATTCCTTACTAAAAAAGCTATGCTGGGAGAAAGTCATGTAATAAATACTTGCATAGCTTGTAATCAAGCCTGTTTGGATAATGTAATTCTTGATAAAACAGCTTCTTGTTTAGTTAATCCTCGAGCATGTCATGAAACAAAATTAGTTTATGAGTCAACAAGTAATACTAAATGGATAGCGGTGGTTGGCGGAGGAATGGCAGGCCTTTCTTTTGCTGCAATTGCAGCGGAACGTGGTCATAAAGTTACTTTATTTGAAAAGACAGATAAACTGGGCGGACAATTTAATTTAGCTAAAGTAATTCCTGGTAAAGAGGAGTATCAAAAGTCAATTGATTATTTTGTTTATCAATTACAAAAGTTTGAAGTTGAAATTTTTACAAATACCGAGCCAACAAAAACTCAGCTTATGGAGTTTGATGAGGTTGTTTTTGCAACAGGAGTTTTCCCGTTTGTACCTGATATTCCTGGAATTCAAAACAAAAGAGTCATGACCTACCCAGAGATATTAAGTAAAAAAAGAATTCCTGGTAAACGGGTTGCAATTATTGGTGCAGGTGGAATAGGTTTCGATGTTGCTGAGTATTTGCTAAAAGCTAAAAATTCGAAACAAGAAAGTTATTATGCTAAGTGGGGAGTTGATTTAAGCACAACTAATAAAGGTGGTATAAAACCTATCTTACTTGAAAAACCAGAAAGAGAAGTTTATTTATTACAGAGAAAAAATGAAACTTTAGGTGTGAATCTTGGGAAATCAACTGGTTGGATTAGAAGATCAAGTTTGCAACATCAACACGTCAAAATGTTAAAAGCGGTTCGCTATGTTAAAATTGATGATACAGGATTAACTATCATTCATGATGGCAAACTAAAGCTACTAGAGGTCGATAGTATCATAATTTGTGCAGGTCAAAGAGAAAATCATTCTTATTTTGAAGAGTTGAAGTATGCAGGCAAAAAAGTTCATTTAATTGGCGGAGCTTACAAGGCTTTGGAGCTTGATGCTAAGCACGCAATTAGCCAGGCTTCTTATTTAGCCGCTTTAATGTAGAATATGTAAATGAAAAAAAGCGTGCAATAGTGTTTGTTTCTTGATATCATACTGACCAGTTTTTACATTGATTCATCAGGAACATTATGTCAAGCGATCAAATCGAATTTTCAAGCCTTAATTTGTCAGAAAATATTTTAAAATCTATAGCTGATTTAGGATTTAAGCACGCATCTCCAGTGCAGGATAAAACAATCCCTTGGATGTTAGCAAAAAGGGATGTTATAGCATTAGCACAAACTGGTACCGGAAAAACTGCTGCTTTTGGAATTCCAATTCTAGAAAATTTAGATGTAAATATTAGAGAGCCACAAGCTTTAATATTAGCACCAACTCGCGAGCTTGCAATTCAAGTTGGTGAGCATATTGAAAGATTGGGTGGATATTTAAAATCCAAATCTTTAGTTACTGTTTTATGTGGAGGACAAGATTATCGTCCGCAACTTAAAAAATTAAAAGATGGTGCGCAAGTAATTGTCGGTACTCCAGGTAGAATCTTAGATCATATTCAAAGAGGTACTTTGCTTTTACAAAATTTACGTACTTTTGTGTTAGATGAAGCTGATGAAATGTTGCGCATGGGGTTTATTGAAGATGTTGAAACTGTGCTTGCAAATTTGCCATTGGAGCGTCAAATAGCTTTATTTTCTGCAACCATGCCATCAAGAATCAAACAGATCGCAAAAAGCTACTTAAAAGATCCTGTGTCAGTTGAAATAAAATCGGCTACGGCAACTGTTCCTAAGGTTGAGCAAAGATTTATTTTCGCAGCTCAAGGTCAGAAGCCAGATGTACTATTAAGAAGCTTAGAAGTAGAGGATTATCAAGGCGTTATAGTTTTCGTAAGAACTAAAAGTGCAACGGAAGAAGTAGCTGAATCTTTAATTTCTCAAGGTCATAGAGCGATGGCAATTCATGGCGATATAACTCAGTCATTACGTGAAAAAATTATTTCTCAGTTTAAGCAAGGGACTATAGATATTTTAGTTGCGACAGATGTTGCGGCTCGTGGATTGGACGTTGATAGAGTTACGCATGTTTACAATTATGACATGGCTCATGATTGTGAAACATATGTGCATCGCATTGGTAGAACAGGTCGTGCAGGTCGAAGTGGGGTTGCTATTTTATTTGCAACTCCTAGAGAGTCAAGAATGTTATCAGTTATTGAAAGACATACTCGCCAAATGATTACCAAGTCTTCTGTGCCGAATAACTTTATGATTTCACAAGCCCGTGAAGAAAGATTTGTAAAAAAAATTACTGAGCGTTTAGATAGAAATGAATTAGGCGCATACAAAAAAATTATAGCAAATTATTTGAGTGCAAATGAGGCAGCATCTGCAGAGGATGTTGCAGCTGTATTGGCAATGATGTTGAATAAAGACAAACCTTGGGAAATAAATTTACCTACTTTAAAGGTAGAAAAAAGTCAGAGTCGTGAGCGTAAATTTAATTCAGATGATTCATTTTCACCAAAGTCACGGCCGCAAGGACGTTTTGAAAAATCTAAAGGATTTAAAGAAAGTCGCGGTGGAAAGCAAGAAACGGATAGTTCGCAGCAGGCATTATATAGACTAGATGTTGGTAAAGTGCATGGCGTTAAACCAGGTAATATTGTTGGAGCTATAGCAAATGAGTCAGGATTGCATAGCAAATACATTACAGGCTTAAAAATCCATGCTGATCATTCTACGGTTAAATTACCTAAAAGTATTGGCAAAGAGCAGATTCATGCATTAAACAAAGCTTGGGTATGTGGTAGGCAATTAAATTTAACTTCACTAGGTGCTTAGGGGAGTGGTAAAATGGCAGTAAAAAGAGGTTTTTTATTTATAATAAGTTTAATGTTCTCAGTAAATATTTTTGCAAGCACATTAAACAAAATTGTAGTTTTTGGTGATAGTTTATCTGACACTGGGAATTTATATGAATATTTTAAACATCAATTACCGCCATCGCCACCATACTATCAAGGTAGATTTTCAAATGGGCCAGTTTGGGTTGAAATTGTAGCAAAGAATTATTATCCGAAGGATCCAGCTTTACATCTGCAAGATTTTGCTTTTGGTGGTGCTGGAGTTTCGTATGATCGTAATTCAGAAGATGATGGTGAAGAAGGAGTAATGTTCACCCTAAGTCGCGAAATAGAAAGTTATTTATTAGCAAATCAAGACAAAGCGGATAAGAAATCTTTGTTTGCCGTCTGGATAGGATCGAATAATTATATTGCTTCTTATGCAACTCCTATGCAAACTGCGGCTGATGTAAATAAAAGTATTCGTAAAAGCTTAGAATTGTTAGCAGAAAAGGGTGCCAGAAATATTTTGGTTATAAATATTCCAGACATGGGTAGATCACCAGCAGCCAGAATGATTTATGCGCAAAAGGAATTAAGTCTAGCAAGTCAATTACATAATGAAGATTTAGCTAAAAATATTAATGAATTAAAACAAGCCTATCCACAAGTTAGATGGTTGTTATATGATGCAAATGCAGATTTTGCAAAGACTCTGGCTGATCCAGCTAAGTATGGATATACAAATATTACAGATACTTGCTATCAATCAATTTTAGATAATATTGCATCTCCAAAGTTAGTTTTAGCTATGGCAGCAGCAGCTAAACCTACTGTTAATGATGCATGCGATGGTTATTTTTTCTTTGATCCAGTTCATCCATCAGCTAAGACGCATGAAATAATGGCAACAAATGTTACTAAATTTTTAATTAAATCTGGCGTAAAATTTGGATAGCTGCAATTGCTTCAGCGCTACGCGCTTAGCAACGACGGTTGAGCCGGAAGCTCAATGGCAGTGAAACGAATGCCATTGGCCGGAAGCTACCATCCTTTTCTGATTTTAATGTCTTCATAGGCTTTGCGGATTTGGGTGGTTTTTAGATTTGCTGTTTTAATTTCAGCTTCGCTAGCTTTTTTAGCGATTAGTTTGTCAGGATGATTGAGACTAATTTTTTTTCGATAAGCACGCTTTACCTCTGCCTGGCTTGCTTCAGGATTGACCCCCAAAATTTTATAACAATCATCTATATAAGATGAGCTTTGCCAGGAGTTGTAGGTCTGTCTTCTAGATGAGTTTTGAGATGATTGACTGTTATCATATCGTTGTTGTTTTTGTTGTCTTGTTTCATACCAAGAGAACCCATCACCAAAATTTCCTTGTTGGTGGAGTGGGGCTAGGCGCATGCTAGATAGTATATTATTTAAAATATCAATTTTAGCGAAGTTTGGTCCAGTTTTTCTAATATATTGGAATTGAGTTTCGATAAATAGTCTAATTAGATTAGGTTTTTTACCAATAGCTTTTTGTAATTCGTTTAAGGTATCGTAAATATTAAAATTTTTTGATTTTCCTTCATTAAAATAATTTTGAGCTAATTTTTTATTTTCTGATCTTAGTCCCATTCGTTCCATAACTTCTTTTGCATATTTGATATCTGTTTCAGAGACTCTGCCATCGGTTTTGGCTATATGTCCTAAAAGTAAAAAAAGGGATTGAAAAAATACTTCTTTGGTATTTATATCTTTTTCGTTGTAATAATGCCAAAAAGGTTTTGAAAAATGCTCAACAAGCCCCCTGTCAAAAAAATTACCAATTAATAAACCAAATAAAGCGCCAATTGGCCCAGCTATTAAGAAGCCAAAAAATGCACCAATTATTTTCCCCCACCAGATTTTTTTGGTGAAGTGTTGCCGTAATTCCATATGTTTTTTAATTTTATTAATATTTAATGAGCATTATAATTCAAGTTAGGTGTATAATCCTAGAAAAAACAGTTGAGCTCTACTATGAATGCCTACTGCACTGAATTTTAAAGATTTTTTCATGTTTTTTTAACTCACCATAGTGGTGACTA
>MHBB01000056.1 GCA_001803185.1 Legionellales bacterium RIFCSPHIGHO2_12_FULL_35_11 | reverse complement strand
AACAATTTTATTGAAGTTGTAAGAGTTATTTAGTAAACGTTCCCTACAAACAATTTATCGCCTTGGCGAATTTATCTAAGCCAATTCCTCAAAAAAATGCAGTTCTTATTAACCTTGAAAATGGAACATTTGAAATCACGCCAAACGGTATCCAGTTAAATCCTTTCGATCGTACAGATTTTATGACATATCAATTAGCGTTTAAGTATGATCCGAAGGCAACGGCTCCCTTGTTTGAGAGCTATTTAGATAAGGTATTACCTGATAAAAACTTACAATTCATTCTTGCTGAGTATTTAGGCTATGTTTTTATTCATCCCAGTGTCTTAAAGTTAGAAAAGACATTATTGTTGTATAGAACAGGCGCTAATGGTAAGTCTGTATTTTATGAAATTGTTAAAAGTCTCTTAGGTTTTCAGCCGGTAAATGCTACAAATTTTAAAAATAGATTGATGAACAGCAAGGTTTTGGTAAGTAGAACCAATATCGGGAATGTAGCTTATTTAGCGATTGGCAGTTATAAGCATTTCGACTAGAGCTCAATTATCAACTAAGAGCATATCAAGGTGTTAATAGTGCTAATTGTGACAGCAAAAAAATAATTTATTTTTTAGCGTAATTGCGCAGTAGACCGCTGCGTAATTACAGTAAGCTTGCCTGTCAGCAGTAATTCTTTTTGCTTTTTCAAGATCGAAATCTTTGCTCTGAAAATCATTACAAGCCAATGTGCAATCGTGAATGAGGTGGTGAGTAAATTTTTTTTGCTGTTTAAGATCAACGTCTTTTGGTTTAACTTCCTGTACTTGTTCCACTTGTTGGCTTGCCATGGGAGTATCCTATTATTTAGTTGATTAAAGACAATTATCCCAGCAATTATACAGCGTATAAATAGATTTTACTTAATATTCCATCGCACAATGATTGACGCTTTATTATAAAAGACATTATAATTAACACACAATACAGGTCTTTATTTAGGTCATTAAAATGCAAACTTTATATGCAACACAAGTCGCTAGCATTAGCGAATTAAAGAAAAATCCAACGAAGCTCATTAACGATGCACATGGAATGCCCGTGGTTATTCTTAACCACAATGTAGCTGCCGCTTATTTAATCCCAGTCGAAACTTTTGAAAAACTGATGGATGCTGTTGATGATAACGAGTTAAAGAACATTGTAGAACAACGCCTTTCAGCACCATTTACATCAGTTAAGGTTGAGCTTGATGATTTATGAGTTACATTTTCATCCGCTTGCATTAAAAGAATGGAAGAAACTATCGAAGGAGTTGCAGGAACAGTTTAAAAAAGGATTAAAACGGCGATTGGAAAATCCGCATGTTATTTCTGCTAAACTTAGCGGCCAGCTTAAAGATTGCTATAAGATCAAATTGCATCAGGCAGGTTATAGACTGGTCTACCAAGTTAACGATAATAAAATGATTCTTCTGGTTGTTGCCGTGGGGAAACGAAACAAAAATAAAGTCTATGAATCAGCCGAAGATAGGCAAGAACTCTAATGAATAAAGTAGGTTTGAGGCAGGGCCACCTCATGAAACATAAAAATCGTCGTTGCGAGCCTTTATACAGGACCTGAAAAACGTTCCGAACTAACTTGGCGTCACTGCGAGTGAAACGAAGCAGCCC
>MHBB01000055.1 GCA_001803185.1 Legionellales bacterium RIFCSPHIGHO2_12_FULL_35_11 | reverse complement strand
CTAAGCTATAAAATTGAACCTTATAGATTTTCCCATCTTCGGCAGTATGTTCCATTTTGGAACGTACTGAATTTTCATCTAATTCTTTATCTTTCAATATGTTACGTATATGCTTAGTAACAGCGGGACGCTTAACTTCGAAAATATCTGCTATATGGTTTTGACTCGCCCATAGCATGTCTGCAGAAGCATCTTGCTTAAGTGTAATAGCACCATTTTTGGTTTGATATATAACTGTTTCATCAATATTCTTTTTGATTTTCATATTAAGTCCTATTTAAAATTTTGTTTTTCCTGTATCACAGGCAAAGGAATAATTGTTGATTGCTTTAATCCCATCTGCAACAACAGATGGTCAGCAATTATTTGCATTGGCTTTCGCAAGCGTTCCACATCTAGCATGATATAACCAGCAGTAACATCCCCATTCATTTTATGATTTAGCAATCGTTTTAATGCATAAGCAGCGATATCAAGGCTTTCTGCAATGGTGATAAATGTACGGCGTAAATCGTGAACAGTAAATTGTATACCTGTGGCCTCAATGACTTTTGCCATTTGTTTTCGAGGTTCAATGATATAACCACTTTCGCCGGTACCAGGAAATACATAATCACTCATTGAATATTGACGACGGTTTATTAAAAGTTCGAATAAATAATCGGGCAGGGGAAGCGTGTGTGATTCTCTATTTTTTGTATCTATAATTTTAAACGTTTTAGATTTTAAATCAACTTGATTCCATGTTAATTTAGCTGCTTCTTGTCGACGCAGTCCTGTAAATAAAATAAAAAGTAAGTAATCACGTAGCGTTTCATTTCCAAGATTTTTTACAGCAATATACCAGGTAGCTAATTCATGGGATTTGATAAACGTTTGCCGTCGTTCAATCCGATACCATGCTCTGGTTTGCGATAGACGTTTGACAGGGTTTTCAGTCACTAAAGATCGACCTAAGCTATCTTCATATTGCCCTGCAGCAAAATTAAATAGCGCACGCAACACTCGCATGGCTTGGTTAGCATAGGCAGTACCTCGTTCTTTACCTAATCGTTCATGATATTTGACAACTTTATCCTTGGTGATAGAAAGGAGAGGTTTATTTTTCCATTCACTGAAAGCAACCCGCATCAAATTATTGTAATCATAAAGTGTTTTGGGTTTTAACTCTTTACGTGCTTTTAAATAATCGTGAAACACTTCATCTAGCGTCACAGCGCTTGCTTTTTTCGCTTTCTTCTCGGCGATAGGATCAATTCCCGTTGCAATCTTGCCAAGCAGTTTTTGCGCTTCTTTACGTGCTTGTTCAACTGTTAGTTCGCCATAACGTCCTAATGTGATGCGTTTAACTTTGCCATTAATTAATTTTTCCACCACAAAGCTTTTTACGCCGCTTGTGGTAATGCGCACTGCAAATCCTTTTAGTTGCTCATCACGATAGAATAATTGATCACGGTCTTTTGGAGGTGAAAGTTTATCAACGGCCGACTTAGTAATTTTCATGCTAACTCTCATGTAGAAGCCATGTAGAAACTATGTAGAAGAAATAGATAAAATCGATTAAAGG
>MHBB01000054.1 GCA_001803185.1 Legionellales bacterium RIFCSPHIGHO2_12_FULL_35_11 | reverse complement strand
GATTAACAGTCATCCGCTCTACCGACTGAGCTACCGTGGAATAAGGCGAGATAGTAAATGTATTATGCCGTTTGGTCAAGATGCTTTTAAAAAAAATAATTATTTTTTTATAAAACGTTCTAATCTATTCATTGCATCAACAAGTGTATCCTGACTAACAGCAAATGATATTCGAATACAATCTTCAATTCCAAAGGCTGAACCAGGTACAATTGCCAGTCCTTCTTCTTGTAATAGATTTTCAGCAAACTCTATATCGTTTTTGAATCCTTTATTTTTAATAATCTCAGCCACACTTGGGAAAATATAGAATGTGCCGTTTGCAGGAACAACATCTATCCCTGGCATATTTTGTAGTCTAGAGCATACGTAATCATGGCGAGATTTAAAACTTTTAATCATTTTCTGCACAGAATCTTGATTTCCATTTAGTGCTTCAACAGCAGCCTTTTGAGAAATAGAGCATGGGTTTGAAGTTGATTGGGATTGAATTTTTTTCATTGCCTTGATTAAGTCAGCCGGTCCAGCAGCATACCCGATTCTCCATCCGGTCATTGAATATGCCTTAGAAACACCATTAAGTAATACTGTTCTTGAATACAATTCTGGACATGCATTTAAAATGTTAGCAAATTCGTAAGACCATAAAATGTGCTCATACATATCATCAGACGCAATTATTATTTGGGGGTGTTTTAGTAATACTTGCCCAATTTTGGCCAATTCATCGTGAGTATAAGCTACTCCTGATGGGTTTGATGGGCTATTTAGAAAAATTAGTTTGGTTTTTTTTGTTATTGATTTTTCCAATAGTTCGGATGTTATTTTATAGTCCATTTGCGGAGTTGTATTTATAATCACAGGAGTGCCATACGCAAGTTTAACCATATCTGGATATGATACCCAATATGGAGCTGGAATTAATACCTCATCCCCTTCATTTAATAGAGCTAAACATAAGTTGAAGCAACTTTGCTTTCCGCCACTTGAGACTAAAATTTGATTTAGGTCATATTGTATCTGATTATCTCGATTGAATTTATTTTGAATTGCTTCTTTTAATTCAATAATCCCATCTACTGCAGTGTACTTAGTAAAGCCGTTATCAATTGCAGCGATAGCGGCATTTTTAATATTTACGGGAGTATCAAAATCAGGTTCGCCAGTTCCAAGGCTGATAATGTTTCGTCCTTCTCTTTTTAATTGACCAGCTTTTTCTGAAACAGCTAAAGTTGGTGAAGGTTTTACTTGCAATAAACGATTTGCAAATTTGATTTCCATGATGAAGCTCCTAATGGTATTATCAAATAATTTATGAAAAACATCTTTCAAATAAATTCAAAATTCTCTCCTGCAGGCGACCAGCCAAATGCTATAAAATCAATAGTTGATGGCTTTAAATCTGGTTTTGCTAAACAAACCCTGCTTGGCGTAACCGGCTCAGGCAAAACTTTTACCATGGCACATGTTATACAAGAGTTAGCCAGGCCAACTCTAATAATGGCCCCGAATAAAACTCTTGCCGCCCAGTTATATGGGGAGTTTAAAAACTTTTTCCCAAATAATGCGGTTGAGTATTTTGTTTCTTATTATGATTACTATCAGCCAGAAGCATATGTGCCTGCCTCCGACACTTTTATCGAAAAGGATGCATCGATTAATGAGCATATTGAGCAGATGCGATTATCTGCGACTAAAGCTTTAATTGAGCGCAAAGATGCGATTATTGTATCTAGTGTTTCAGCTATCTATGGGCTTGGCGATCCTGATTCTTATATGAGTATGTTACTACATTTATCACGAGGTGACCAAATTTCTGCGCGAAAAATTTTAAAAAGATTAGTTGAGCTGCAATATAATCGTTCAACTCAAACTATTTCTCGCGGTCAATTTAGAGTACATGGTGAAACAATAGATATCTATCCAGCTGATTCCCAAAAAGATGCGGTGCGAGTGGAGATATTTGATGATGAGGTAGAAAATATTTCTACTTTTGATCCCTTAACTGGCGAAGTTTTTTATAAGTTACCAAGAATAACTATTTTCCCAAAAACCCATTATGTGACTCCACGCGAACGAATTTTGGAAACCATCGAGGAAATAAAAGTAGAATTAGCCGATAGATTGCGGGAGTTGAAAGATCAAAATAAATTAGTAGAAGCGCAGAGGCTAGAGCAAAGAATAGCTTATGATATTGAAATGATGCTAGAGCTTGGTTATTGTTCTGGAATTGAAAATTATTCTAGGTACCTTTCAAGAAGGCAGGCTGGAGAAGCGCCTACTACTTTATTTGACTATCTGCCACAAGATGCTCTACTTATAATAGATGAGTCACATGTTACAGTTCCACAAATCGGCGGAATGTACCGTGGAGACAGAGCTAGAAAAGAAAATTTGGTAAATTATGGTTTTAGATTACCTTCAGCTTTAGATAATAGGCCAATGCATTTTGAAGAGTTTCTTAAAAAATCACCGCAAACTATGTATGTCTCAGCCACACCTGGTCCATTTGAAATTGAAAATTCAGATAATATAGCAGAGCAGGTCGTAAGACCAACAGGCCTTTTAGATCCTGAAGTTGAGATTCGTCCAGTATTAAATCAAGTTGATGATTTGCTCTCAGAAATTAAAAATAAAACAGCCAGAAATGAACGTGTTTTAGTTACAACTTTAACTAAAAAAATGGCTGAAGATTTAACGGAGTATCTTACAGATGCTGGAGTGCAAGTCAGATATTTGCATTCTGATATTGAAACAGTTGAACGAGTTGAAATAATTAGAGATTTAAGGCTTGGAGTTTTTGATGTTTTAGTTGGAATAAATTTATTGCGCGAAGGCCTAGACATGCCGGAGGTGTCTTTAGTGGCGGTTCTTGATGCTGATAAAGAGGGATTTTTACGTTCAGAGCGGTCACTTATTCAAACAATTGGGCGGGCTGCTAGAAATGTTAATGGAAAAGCAATTCTGTATGCTGATTCTATAACAGGCTCTATGCAAAGAGCATTAGCTGTAACATCAGCAAGGCGCGAAAAACAAACACAGTATAATTTAGCGAATGGTATTGTGCCTAAAGGAATAAGCAAGAGTGTTGATGATATTATGGAAGGAGCTTATTTCACTAAAAAGACACCCAAAGGAGCCAAAAAACAAGATAACTTAATGCTAAGTGATAAATATTTAGGGATGTCTCAACAAGATATTTTAAAAGAAATATCAACGTTAGAGAAAAAAATGCAACGCCATGCGGAAAATATGGAGTTTGAGCAGGCGGCTCAAGTTAGAGATGTGATGCTTGCATTGAAGAGTAAATAATTGATCTATCTTTTTTTTAAAAAGCGTGTTAGGATTGTGTTGTTATGCAAGTTTTTTTGCATATTCGTATGTGCCATGGTATGGTTCGCTATTAGCCTATACTAAATATAAGCAGCCATTCCTTCGAAATTTCCCTGGAAAATCATCCTTTATTAACAACAAAATATCAAGTGAGACTTATGAATCTTAGTGAACTTAAGCAATTACCTATTGCCGAATTGGTCAATATAGCTCAAGAAATGGGCGTAGAAAATCTTTCACATATGCGCAAGCAAGATATCATCTTTGCTATCTTAAAAACTCATGCTCTTAAAGGTGAGGACATTTATGGTAAAGGAGTTGTACAAATTATTTCTGATGGCGGTTTTGCTTTTTTACGTTCATCTGATGGATCATACCTAGCCGGCCCAGACGATATTTATGTTTCGCCTAGCCAAATTCGAAAATTTGGTTTGCGCACTGGTGATACGATTTCCGGTAAGATTAGACCACCAAAAGATAATGAGCGTTATTTTGCTCTTCTTAAGGTTGATGAAATTAATTTTGATTCTCCAGAAAACGCAAAACGAAAAATTTTATTCGAAAATCTGACGCCACTTTTTGCATCCGAGCGATTAGTTATGGAGCAAGGAAATGGCAGTACAGAAGATTTAACTGCAAGAGTTGTAGATTTATGTGCTCCATTTGGTCGAGGTCAGCGTGGATTAATTGTTGCGCCGCCGAAGGCTGGTAAAACATTAATGCTGCAGAATATTGCGCATTCTATTGAGAAAAATTATCCGGATTGTTTCCTAATAGTTTTATTAATTGATGAAAGGCCAGAAGAAGTTACAGAGATGCAACGTTCAGTTAAAGGTGAAGTTGTTGCAAGTACATTTGATGAGCCGGCAACAAGACACGTCCAAGTTGCCGAAATGGTCATAGAAAAGGCGAAACGTTTAGTTGAGCATAAACGGGATGTGGTAATTTTACTAGATTCTATTACGCGGTTAGCTAGAGCATATAATACTGTTATTCCTTCCTCTGGAAAGGTTCTGACTGGTGGTGTTGATGCTAATGCTTTACAAAGACCGAAGCGTTTATACGGTGCTGCAAGAAATATTGAAGAGGGTGGTAGCTTAACTATTATTGCAACAGCGATGGTTGATACTGGCTCAAAGATGGATGAAGTGATTTATGAGGAATTCAAGGGTACTGGTAATATGGAGATTCATTTAAGTCGAAATATTGCAGAAAGAAGAACATTCCCTGCTATCAATATCAATCGCTCAGGTACTAGAAGAGAAGATTTATTATTAACGCCTGAAGAGCTGCAAAGAACTTGGATTTTACGGAAGATTTTACAATCTATGGATGAGTGTGATGCTATTGAGTTTATTCTAGAAAGAATGAAAAATCACAAAACAAATGCCGAGTTTTTTGAAGCTATGAAGCGACAAGAATAATAACGATGAAGTATCGCGATCTGCGTGATTTTATTCACCAACTGGCCGCTCGTAATCTATTAACTGAAATAAATTATCCTGTTTCTCCATACCTTGAAATGACTGAAATTGGGGATAGAGTGTTACGAGCTGCTGGACCAGCATTGCTATTTAATAATCCCAAAAATTATGATATCCCAGTTCTTACTAATTTATTTGGTACCCCGGAGCGTGTAGCTCTTGGCATGGGAAGAGAGTCAATTACTGATTTGCGGGACGTAGGGATATTGTTGTCTGCTTTAAAAGAACCTGAGCCGCCACGTGGGTTTAGGGATGCGTTTAGTAAGTTACCTTTATTAAAACAAGCATTAAATATGTCAGCGAAAGTAGTTGGAAAAGCTGTCTGCCAAACGCATGTTTTAGAAAATGATGGAGTTGATCTGATTAAACTTCCTGTGCAAACTTGTTGGCCAGAAGATGCTGCTCCTTTAATTACCTGGGGTTTAGTCACAACTAAAGGTCCAACCCAAGATCGAGAAAACTTAGGTGTTTATCGTTTACAAGTATTAAATAAAAATCAATTAATAATGCGTTGGTTATCTCATCGAGGTGGAGCATTAGATTATCTGGCATGGCAAAAGGAGTTTCCTGGTGAACGTTTTCCAATAGCAGTAACTTTAGGAGCAGATCCAGCAACTATTTTAGCAGCTGTAACGCCTGTTCCAGATAATCTATCTGAATACGCTTTTGCTGGATTATTACGTGGTCAACGGTCAGAATTGGTAAAATGTTTGAGTAGTCATTTGCATGTAAGTGCAAATGCAGAATATGTACTGGAAGGTTATTTAGAGCCTGGAATAGAGGCCACAGAAGGACCTTTTGGTGATCATACTGGATATTATAATGAAGTTCAGCAGTTCCCAGTTTTTAATGTTTTAAAAATTACTCACCGAGAAAACCCTATTTATTTAAGCACCTATACTGGTCGTCCTCCGGATGAGCCAGCAATGCTAGGTGTTGCTTTAAATGAAGTATTTATTCCATTATTACAAAAGCAATTTCCAGAGATTGTGGATTTTTATTTACCTCCTGAAGGTTGCTCGTATAGGTTAGCTGTGGTAACAATTAAGAAGCAATATCCTGGGCATGCAAAGCGAGTAATGATGGCTGTTTGGTCATTTCTCAGACAATTTATGTATACTAAATTTGTTGTGGTTTGTGATGATGATATTAATGCTAGAAATTGGCAGGATGTTATTTGGGCTCTTACAACTAGAATGGATCCAATTCGTGATACGGTTATGATTGATAATACACCGATAGACTATTTGGATTTTGCTTCACCTACTTCAGGTCTTGGTTCAAAAATGGGATTGGATGCAACAAATAAATGGCCAGGAGAAACAAATCGTGAATGGGGAAAAACTATTAAAATGGATGATGAAACTTTAAAAAATGTTGATAGTTATTGGGATAAATTGGGCTTAAAATTATGATAAAAAATGAGATATACGCACAGGTTGAGTATGTTTCACCATTAACAGATACGGTTTTGCAATACATTTTAAAACCAGAAAAATATATATCTTACTTAGCCGGTCAATATTTAAGATTGAAATTAGGAAAAGAATACTATAGTTATTCAATTGCCAATGCCCCATTAGGATCACAACGCTATGAGTTACATATAAGACACAGTAGAGAGAATATAAACAACCAAAAGCTATTAGATGAAATGAAACATAGTGGAGGTATTTTTTTAGATATTCCTTATGGAAATTGCGTATTAGCAAGATTATCCTTAGATAAACCAATTATCTTTGTTGCCGCAGGATCAGGTTTTGCTCCGATAAAAGCAATGTTAGAGCAGCTATTTGCTGATGGCCACAACCGACCATTAAAATTGTTTTGGGGGGTGAGATCTCAAAGTGATTTGTATATGAAAGATAAGTTATTAAATTGGCAAGAATCTATGAACCAATTTTCATATACAACTTGTTTGTCTGAATCATCTGAAATCTCATTAACCTCTATGGTTATTAAACAGAAGGAATTTGATCTGAGAAATTCCCAAATAGTTATGAGCGGACCATTTGATTTGATTTATAAAATTAGAGACTTTTTAGTATGCGATGGTGCAAAAAAGGACAATATTTTTGCAGATGCTTTTAGTTTTGAAAAGGAGTAATTGATGCAAACATTTTACCAAGTTTTAGGTTTAATAGGATTTATTTTAGTTGCTTTTTTATTATACCGCGGCATAAAAGGTAGGCCAGAGCAGTTTAGCAAGGAAAAAATTAGTAAAAGTTTTACTAGTATGGGTATTTTAGCTTTAATTTTAATAGCTTTTGTAGCACTACTAGTTATGTTGCTTCGAACAACTTAAGGAAATTCACGGCAATCTGGGCACTCATGGGTAAATTATTTATTGAGAGTTCCCTAATGCCAATCAATCACGGCATGGTATTTTCCATTTAAATGTACTAAATATCCTGCAACATGCGGATTGTTAATGTATATTTTAGAAAAATCACGATGGAGCAGGCTTTCTTTCACGTAAGGTAACCATTCACCACAATCCGCCCCTTTGGGTCGGTTTGCGGTGATGCGAGGCAGTGCTGATATGGTTATGCACTAAAAAGGACATCTGGCAATTTGCCAGCAAACAATGTTTTTAATGCTTCAATTGGGGTTACCCCATGTTTTTGAGCAGTTAATAAATAACTTCGTACTCTGCAGAATATCTTTGCACCATCCAATGACTTAAAACAACCGGATATTTTTT